>NZ_JAPKFM010000050.1:0-8367 GCF_026262595.1 Gordonia aquimaris
CAGTGCTACTCGAGGCTCGCGAACCAATACCGACGGAAGAGATCCTCGATTTCGACGTGGGGACCGCCGCCTGTGCAATCGTGCGAACATCGCTCGACGGTGCACAAAGGGAGGTTGATTCGGAGCACGGGCGGCATTCTCGAGTTTGGTCGATTTCGCAGCTGGGACGTTCTCGGGCGATGCGGGCGAGTTGATCAGCGAAGGCTCAGAGCTCGCACCGACGGAGATGACCAGCCGGACCGATACACGCCGATCATGATGTTCTGTCGGTGCGATTGAAACGGCACTTCTCTTCAGGCACGACCGTTGCTCGACCGATCGGACGACCTGATTGCTCCGTTCGTACGAACGGAGCAATCATCGCGCGACGGCCCGAGTCTTCAGCTTAGGATCGACTTGCCCGTTGTCTGTTTAACCGCACAAGGCAGGTTCCGCTACGTGACATCCGATTACGAGATGGCCGCTGTCGACCGGGTCCGGTTCAGCTTGGAAGCGCTCGTCCTCGGACGCAGCCCGAATCCCAGGCTCGGCCCTCTCGGCGACCAGTATGTGGTCGGCCGATCCGCCGCCGGGGCGCTCCACGGCCATCAAGCAGGTGCTGTCTACCACAGGCGATCGACCGGCACCGTGATGACCGCAGGAATGTGCCCTGCCGGAATACGCCAGCTCCAGTTGAGTTTCTTTGGGTCAACGACCAGCCAAGATGATCCGGTGAACATACATATCGCCATGCAGGGCGACTGCCCCTCGATATTGCTCAAACGCGACGGCAAGGTCCGTCGGATTCCGATGTGATGCAGCCCGGAACAGACAGAAGCGTTGCCAACCACACACTGGTGATCGGCAGCGACAACGAAATCGCAAATCTCGACGGTATCGTCGACATCCTCCGCGAACGTGGCGTCGACGCCGTCCGGATCACAGATATCGCGGATGTCCCAGCGCCGAGCGCGGCGATGATCGCTATCTCCCCCTCCCTCGTCGCCGATCGAAGACTACTTACGATATTGCGCGGATGGGCTGACACACGACTGATCCCAGTGCGTGTCGCGCCGATCGTCGATACCCGGCAAGTCCCACCGTTCCTCGCGGATTTGAACTGGATCCTGTGGGACTCCACCGACGTCGGCGCACGCAACGCGTCACTTCTCAACGCCCTGCAGTTCGATCTGGGTCGCTACCGCAACACCGAGGGGCTCGAGGCACAGGCCGCAGCCTGGGTAGCAGCCGACCGCGACCCCGACTACCTCGTCAGCGACCGCAAAGCGATCGCTCAAGCAGCCTCTGACAACGCGGCGGGTGAACCAAGCGCACAGCTTGTCGAGTACATAGCGGCGTCCGCGCGTGCGACCCGGCGGGAATGGTGGAAGCGCAACGGCCGTTGGGCCTTTCGCGCTGTTGCTTTGATCGGAGTGATCGCGATAGCGCTCACCGGTTGGCGTGCGGTGCAGAACCTGCGATCAGCGAACACACTGGCAGGCACCCTACTCAACGTCGATGACAACCCCGACCGCGCCGACCTACAGGCACTAAAGCTCGGCGGACTGATCGATCAGCAAGCGGCCAACGGCCGTGCAGTCCCCGACACGGCGCAGGGAGCGCTGCTCCAGGCGATGTCCCATCCCTGGGACCTCGGCGTTCTCGGTTACACCAAGACCGCCGCCATCAACGCGTTCATTCTGGGTAATGATCCGACAGTAGCCATCTCTGCCGATGGCGAAGGAACACTCGCCGAATGGAGTCTCGACACCGGCGCGATGACCTCACGCCGACAGATCAGCCAGAGTCCCCTGTACTTGGCCGACGCGACACCCAATGGCCGTTTCGCGGCGACCTTCGCCGCCGACAACACAATTGGCGTCACCGAACTCTCCAGCGGCACCACCATAACCGCATCTTCCAGTAAACCCGCAGGCCTGCAGATATCCCAATCCGGGAACACTGTAGCCATCTATGACGACAGCGGCTCCATAACGGTACTGACGCGGTCGGCGAATGCAAACGGCCTGGCGCCGCGCAAGGTCGGAACCTACGAAGAGGTCTTCGACATCCAGGGCGGTGCCGGAGAGGCGATTTGGGCGGTCGTGAAAGACAACGACGACTTGTTGGTGGTCAACGCGACGTCGAACGCTGTGGTGCACCGATCCGCACTATCTGGTGGTGCTGACGTGCGAGATGCCGCGATCTCACCGTCCGGAGAACTCCTCGCCCTCGTCGGCGACGATGGGCAGCTCTGGACTGCACCCGTCGGAGGCAGCTTCGCACCCACCGGGCTCCCCGCGTCCCGCACAGTCAAATCCTTGGCCATAGACGACCGTGGGCGCGTACTCATTTCATCTCCAGCAGCTGGGCCGCAGGTGACAGACCTCACGGCCGGTACAACCGCGCGCATCTGCGCGGCAGTCAGTGTTGTCGAGGTCTTCTCGGTGAGTAGCGATGGAACCCGGGTCGCCTGCCTGTCTCGCGGTGTCGGGATCATCTCCGACCTCACCGAAGTCACCACCACACCAAAGCCGACCAACCTTCAGGTGACGACGTCACGATCAGCAGCTCTCGGGTCATCGTCGATCAGGCTGGGTGATGACGGGATGATTCACCTTGTCCACAAATCGATTACGGCGGCAATGAACCCGACCTCGACATCCGTGGGCGCTCCGTGGGGCGCTTCATTGCCGTGGATACCGGGCACCATCTTCGGTGAGGGTACGCCCACAGTGGTCGCGATCAATGCCGACGGTTCCACCGTCGCCGTCGGCACCAGCGCGGGTGTCGTTACCGAGATCGATCTTTACCCAGAGGGTTTGATCGCCATCGCGGGGCGATGGCGTCCCGCGAACCGCGCGGTCACCGCCATCGGGTGGCACGGAGACAACGAGCTATGGATGGAGACCGGTACTGATGTGTGGTGGCGCGCACCGTCTTGTGCTGGCTGTGGTGTGTCCACACAGCGGCTCTTTCAACGGATTCGCGACCGGCAGTGGATGTGCTATCCGGCTGATACGCGCGACATTTTCACCGACCGCACTCGCTCGACGTTCGACCTTCACCCTTGCGCGGACCCAATCGAGGCCACCTCATGACTGGCCACATATTCATCTCTTACAGCCGGACCGACGGCGCCGGCCCGGCCCTTGCACTTGCTGACCGCCTCCGCGCGCGCGGAAGTGCCGTATGGATCGACCAGCGCAACATCCCGGTCACGGTGCCATGGATGGCCGAGATCACCACAGCGATCTGGGGGGCTGCCGCCTTCGTCGTGATCGACACACCTGCGTGGCGCTCGTCGGAGAACTGCCAAACCGAGACTCAGATCGCTCAGAGTTGCTCTGCCCCAGAATTCATGGTTCCACCAGGTAGTGATCTCGATAGGTTCACCGCGGAGTTGGTCACAATGATCCTGCATTTTCCGCCTGAGGAACGCACCCGCAGTGAGCTGTTCGAACGTGCAGATCGGTGGGCCCACCACGGTCGGCAGCAGCGAGTACTGGCTTCCGGCCGAACTCTCGCCAAGTATCGTGGGTTCACCCGCCGCCAAGCCACACGTATCCCCACCGAAGTATCGGCGTACCTCACTGCATCGGAGCGTCGCCAGCGACGCCGCAAAACGTGGCGACGTGCCGGATCTCTCGCTGCCGTCGTCCTCGTTCTGGGCGGGATTGCCGTGTTCAATGGGCTGCACGGTGCGCAACAGAATATCGACGACGCCACCCAGTCCTTCTCCGGAAAACAGAAGTACGAGGCGGCGTGGGAGACCAACCCCTATGTGCATCTTGATCTACTGTCACAATCTGATTCCTCTGGCACCATGGACCGAGCGCAGTTCAGTCGCGCGTTCGGCGTTCCACTGCCTGATGCGGTCACCGCCGAAGGCGCCGCCCCACAGCTGCAGCGCAACCTCGACGAGTCACGGCACCCGGGCACAGCGCCGGCGTCTGGGATGGTGGCCCAACTCGACAACAGCCGACGCACGATCACTGTGGAACGCGACGGAAAGCCATACCGGACCATCACTCTGAGCACGTCGACTCCAGCTATGGCATGGAGCCCGACACAAGAGTGGCTGTTGGTTGCCGACGGGCCCGACGTGGTGGCGCATGACGTGAACTACGGGAACGACACGCTTCGTCTTCGTGGCGGCAAAGGCAACCTCACCGCTTTGGCCGTAGACGATGATGGCGTGTCTGGGCTGACCGTCGGGGGTGAGATCATTCACTGGCCCACACCATTCGGGTCGCGGGTCGCCTCAAACCACAGCGTCTTCAGCGATGCCGTCGCGATCCCAGACACGGATCAGGCGCTTGTCCTGACAGACTCGGGAACGCTGGTCACCATGAGCCTTCCTGACAGCTCGGTAGCGCGCACACAAAAACTACCCGGTGCTGGCCCAGCCCTTTCCACCACGAACTTTGCGCTGTCAGCTGACGGAAATAACGCCGTCGTACCCTCGGTGGACATCACCAGCGGAGAGGCCACAGCCATACTCGTCTCACTGACCGACAGCGCCACACGAACCTTCGGCCTCCCGGGATGTGTACCGTTTGATTCTGCATGGGCCAGCCCCGAAATCGTCTATGTAGCATGCGGCAATGCCGGCGCTGGGCTTCTCAACATCACCAACGGCGGCTTCACGTTGACGCCGCTACCCTATTCGCTACGAGCCACAAGTGTCACCGGCACCGACTCACGGCTCTACGTGGGAACCAATATCGGGCTGGTCCTCCACATGGACCCTGCGTCGATGAGCTTGGTCTCCGACAGCGGGACCGGCTGCCCTCAGGACATGGAATCACTCATCGTGTCGCATGACGGCAACTACGTGTATCACGGCGGCGACGCCGCCGGTAACGCCGGCTGTGGAGCACGCGGAAACTTCACTAATCCTGCTGAGCCTCGATGGGATCGACTAGTGTATCCGTGGCAGACGATCGACCGCGCGGCGGCGACCGCATTGAGCGACGACGGAAAGTTCGTAGCTTTCGGGTTCGCCGACGGCACCATTCGCGTGTTCACCACCGACACGGGCGAGCCGATTGTCATCGTCCGGCCGGCCACGGGCAGTGTCCGCGGACTGGCGTTCAACTCGTCAGGTTCCCAGATACTGGCGGTGACGAACGACGGTACCGCCCTACAGATCGGGGTGGACGTGAAAGCCGCAGATCTCACCCATCAGAGACAGCGTGCGAACGAATTGCTCGCTCGGGCAGGAGAGTTAGGGCTGTACGGCTAATGAGCGTCGAGGAAGCAAGCTCAGTAGAACCGCAGGCCGCTAGCGTCCCGAAATACGATGCCTTCGTTTCGTACCGACGCAACCCTGATATCGAAATTGCCAAAGAGATACAGAGGGGTCTGCAGAAATGGGGCAAGCTGCGGCGGCGTGACCCCGAAGCACAGGTCTTTCGCGACGACACCGACCTGGTGACCGGCGAGGAATTGCCGCAGGCGATTATCGGCGCACTCCACTCGTCGCGGTTCCTGATCCTGCTCGCGAGTCCGGAATCCGCGGTATCGGCAAGTGTGGATTCAGAACTCGAAAAGTGGTTCACCCGCGGAGGCGTGGGCTCGGTTCTGGTGGTCCTGACGGGCGGTTCGTTGTCATGGGACGACGACCACCAGGTGACGCCCGACTCCACCGCGATCAACCCCAGGTTCCACCACCTGTTCCGGGGAAGTCCGCTCTGTATCGATGGCCGGTGGATGCGCGGCGTCGACAGTTCAAAGCTCGCGTCCGAGCCGCAGTTCAAGTCGGCAGTGCTCAGCCGGCTGATCGCACCGATCCGCGGTGTGAGCCAGCGAGAAGCCGACCTCGCTGACCTCGCGTCACGACGACGCACGCGATGGGTGTATGGCGCAGTGATCAGCGTCCTTTCGCTCCTCCTGGTCGTCGCGCTCGTCCTCGGCGTTCTGCAGGCTCGCGAAAGGATCAGGGCAGAGCAGAACCTCAACTCCGCGCTGTCACGATCCCTGGTCGCCCAAGCACGCGCACTCGGTGATCGCGACCCCGACCTGGCCGGACAACTCCTCGCGACCGCATCGCGCTACGATTACAGCGACCTCGTCAAAGCCGGGCTGCTCGAGAGCGCCCGACTTCCCACCGTGTTGCCGATTTCAGGTTTGCCCCGCGACGCACAGTTCAACGCAGACGGTTCGATGGTCGCCGTCGCCTCAGACGCGGGAACTGCCATCTACGATGTCGCTTTGGCCCGGCAGATCGGCATGGTGCCAAGCGTGTCCGGACCAACCCTGTCTGTGGCCATCAGTCCGGACGGCGAACTCGTAGCCACTGGCGGTCGTAATGGACATGTCCAGCTGATCCACCTTTCGCGCGATCACACTGTGGTCGACACGGTCGAGTCCCGACTCATCATTCCGCCAAACGGTTCATCGCTGAACAGCGACGCAATGATTGGTCAGATCTTCTTTGATCCCTCGGGCGCACGATTGGCTGCCAAGCATGACAACGGTCTCGCGGTTGCTGAACTGGCGGATACACTGCACGAGGCAAACCTCACAGCCCTCCGCAGTAACGGGTTGGGCACGTTCACCTTCAGCCGAAGCGGCCGCGTAGCAGTCGCCCGCGAGAGCACCACCACTGTTGCTGTCCTGACATGGTCTGGCGAGGGGCTTGCCCTCAGAGGGAGAATTCCCGCCGAGGACAGGGCCATAACCGTCAGCGACAGCGGCAAGAAGCTGCTGCTCACAACAGACAACACCGGAACCATTTGGGACATATCATCGCCCGAGCATCCACTCAAACAAGGTAGCTTTGTAGCGTCTGGGATCAGCGCGTCTTTCTCGCCCAATGACCGCACCTTGTTGGTCTCCCACTCCAGATTGGGGAGCAGTCAATTGTGGGACATCACCGATCCAACTCATCCAATCGGCGGCGATGCACTACCCGGGCGGGTGACGGGGGTATCGGAAAGTTCCTTCAATCCATCCGGGACTGCGGTGGCGACCTTCTCGGGTGGTTTCAGGCCATCCGGCGTAGACAATGCACCCGCCGGCAACGAGGTCGAGCGCAACGAGTACAGCGCGGTCCGTATCTGGCCAATCAGGGGCGCTCAGCGTGCTGGATTGTCCGGTGGGACTACGGTTCCAGGTAGGCAACCCCAAATCTCCGATGATGGCAAGCGACTTCTGACGGGTACCACCCCGCCGAAACTTACAGACCTGGGATCTGGCCAACAGATTTCACTCACACCGGCCGCCGCAAGTGAGGCCATATTTCTCGGGCCATCTGGAGATTTTATCCTCACAACGTCGGGAACGGGCGTCCTCGATCCGCATTCCAACTCGGTACGGGCTGCTACGGAAAACAGTGAGTGGCCAGTAGACAGCTCAGCACGAGTAGATCCCATCCCCGGGTCGAAAGATGTACTCGTGAGCTCGGAAGCACGTGCGGTGCGCTGGACCTACTCCGACACCGGCGCACCTTTTCGCGATCCGCACACCGTGGTATCGAAAGACATTGATTGCGCAAGTTTCTCACCATCGGGGAAGCGGTTGGCCATATGCACGGACGAAGGTGTCGAGATCATGGCTGCCGATGGAAAGCGCACCTATGGTGCGATCCCCACCTTGTCGCCCATACTCGCGTTCGTCGACGACACCACGTTCGTGGTAGGAGATGAGAATTCAGGTTCACTCACCGGCTACCGAATCTCCGACGCGGCGGTCCGGAAAACATGGACTCGATCCCGTCACCTATCAGGACTAACCGAAATACAGACGAGCTCGAGTCTTCTCGGCACAATGGACGAAAACGGCATCCTGACCCTGTGGACTTTACCCACGATGGTAGGGCCCACCGAGATCATGGCGATCGACACCACCCTGTCGAATCTGGGTCAGAGCTTCGACATCTCACCCTCGGGCGACTACCTTGCGATCTCCGACCGCGTCGATCAGACCTCGTATGTCATTCCACTCGATCCGGATCGGGTGCTCAATCAGATCTGTACGCGGACCCGACCGATCACGCAGTCCGAGTGGGACGAGTACCTTCCCGGCGAAGAAATGAGTGCACCATGCAGTCGTTGACCCGCGCTCCGCGTCTGCTGCTCGCAGCAGTGCTCGTCGGGCTGTTCGCCGTCTGTGCCTGCGGCTCCGCAGACCGGGCCGACCCCATCACCCCCACCACCGAGACCGACCTGCCCGAAGTCTCCGAGGTGTCCACGACAGCCGCAGTAGATTCAGCCGCGTCGACTGCGGCCGTGGACTTTCTAACACCGAAAGATGTAAAGGGCTGGTCCAGTGTTCCGATCACCGCAGCCTTTTGCGGTGTACCTGGAAGCGTTCAATTGTCGGATTTCGAAGCGACAACACAGTCCTCTTCCTGGGGGAAGGTTCATGTTTTCATGTTCGCCG
>NZ_JAPKFM010000051.1:0-6920 GCF_026262595.1 Gordonia aquimaris
ACACCACCCACCCGCTCCACACCTCGGGTGGCAGCCAAACACGCCCGCCGACAGCAAGAACGCGAACGCAACCGCCAACGACGAAAGGAAGCCGAAGCCGCCGAGACACAGGACGAGCAGCGCGGCGACGGGCCGCGTCATGGACCGCCGCCAACTCAATGAGATTCGCTCTCTTCCAACAAGATCGGTAGACCCACGTTGATCGAGTGAATCCCCACCGAGGTCGTCATCTTGAGAACCTCCAGAATCTCACGCTGTGTCACCCCGCAGTCCAGAGCGGCGCGAATGTGTCGCCGCAATCCGGGTTCGTACAGATGCGTGCACGCGGCGTCGACCGCGATGCACAGCAGCTGCACGACCTGTGGCGGGAGCACGCCACTCTGGTAGGGCTCGAGGACCGCGGTGAGGTAGTCCTCGGTCCAGATAGGGTCGAGTTCGTCGAGCCCGGTCCACAGCTCGTTCCAGGACCCATCGGACTTCAGACGGTCCACCAATGACCTGTCGTCGTCCTCCGCGGCAATCACGCCGACCTCTGCTCAGACACCGTCGCGAGCAGTTCGTAGGTCAGCTGCAATCCCCGCGGCCACGGGCCGTAACCGGCGGCCGGATTGAGGTGTCCGACATCGCCTAGGTCGACGACGCGACTGCCCCACACCTCCGCCATACCGGTGATGCGTCGAAAACCGCCCAGTGCGTCGGTTCGACTCGCCGCAACCGTGGACGGGAACGGCAGCCGTCGGCGCGGGATCGGGTTCCAGCCGCCGTCATCGAGGTCCGCAGTGCTCGGATACCCTGCGGGAAGTGGTAGCTCCAGGTCCGCGGGCGTCACCAGCAGCGCGCCCGCGATCTCCCGCGTCGGGTGCTGCGCCCAGTGCACCGTGGTGATGACTCCGGCGCTGTGCGCCACCAGCACCACCGGCCCACGCACGCGATGCAGCACCTCGTCGAGGGCGGCGACCCTCGCCTGCCGGCTGAGTTTGTCCCGCTCGAGCGGCGGTACGATGACTGAGTCGAGCGCTGCGGCCAGATGCGTCTGCCAATGATCGGCGACGTGATCGCGTAAACCTGGGACGATCACTACCGTCGGTTCGCCCCGGTTCATCGGACACCTCCGGCCGGCCGAGCCTGCAATGCTGCCAGCTTGCGCACACCGAGCGGATGCAGCCGATACCCCGCAGCCAACGCCACGATCGCAGCGACATAGACCAGCGGCGAGAGTTGCAGGGCTGTACGCAATCCCACCCAATCGGCAAGGATGCCGACGACGAACGGCCCCAGCGCCAGACCCAGCAGATTGTTGGCCACTGTCAGCGACCCCATCGCCGAGGCACGCATCGAGGCATGCGTCAGATTGGCCACCATCGCCGCCGTCGGGCCGGATGATCCCGCGGCGAAGAATCCGCCGAGACAGATCAACGCCACCTGCGACGCACCGGCAGCCAGACCGAAACCGACGGTCAAGCACACCAGTGAGATGACGCAGAACGCGATCGCGCTCAACCACTTACGCCGGATGTCGACACGCCCGACACGATCGGTGATGAACCCACACACCACCATGCCACTACCCACGAGCAACACGATCCCGGCCGCCGCGATGCCGGCCTTGTCCGGGGCCAGACCGTAGAACCGGTTGAAGAAACTCGGTGTCCACGACAACAGCACGGCGGCAGTGAACATCTGCAGACCGCCGCCGGCATACGCACAGAGAACCGCCGGGTTGGTGAACAAGCTCGACACCGGCGCGCGCCGGGGACCCGACGGCGCGGCGCTGCTCACCACGCCACGTGGCGCAACGTCGTCCACCGAGTTCTCGGCGACTTTGCGCTCGGTGACGATCAGCCGGAACAGCGCGACCAGGATGAGCCCGAACACCGCCATCGCGGCGAACGACCAGCGCCACCCCAGATGCACCGCGATCACGCCGCCGAGCGCGACACCGAGCACCGACCCGAACGAGCCGCCGGCCATGAACGCCCCGCTGAGCGTTGCGTGTACCCGAGGCGCGAACACGCTGAGTACCAGCGCGATTCCGACGCTGCCGTATGCGGCTTCGCCGACGCCGACGAGGAAACGCGCGGCCAGCATCTGTTCGTAGTTGCTTGCGATGGCGCACAAGAGCGTCGCGATCGACCACAGCACCGCCATGACGACGAGGCTGCGCACCCGGCCCCAGCGGTCGGCGATCAACGACAGCGGCAGGGTCAGCAACCCCACCATCAGGGCGACGATGCTGGTCAGTGAGGCGAGTTCCGAGTCGGCCAGCGACCACTCGGCCTTCAGGAACGGGAAGACGGCGCTGAGGACCTGCCGGGACATGTAGTCGGAGATCAGCAGAGCGAAGGTGAGCGCGAACACGAGCCACGGGTAGAGGCGGCGTCTGGTGGTCCGCGGCGAGGCGGGGTGGGTGGTCAGCGAGGTGTCGTCGGCCGGTGGGATCGACGAGAGGGGAGTGCCCATGGGAGGCTCCTGGCGGTGCGGGTGAAAGATGTGAGGGCGCAAGATGCGGCGGCGCACGTCGATCACTCCGAGGTGAGCGACGTCTGCTCGGTGACCGGACCGCGCCGAAGCCGGCCGGTCCGGTCACCGATGAGGATGGTCTGACGGGTGAGGGTGTAACGGGCCCCGTCAGCCCTGGGTCTGGAATCCGTGGTGGGTGAAGCCGACCTGCCCGGGGCGCCGGTTGGGCGCATAGCCCAGCTTCGCCAGTGTCTCGTCGGCGTCGCGATACTGTTCGCCGATCCGGTAGATCTCACGGGCTTCCTTGCCGCCGGCCACCTCACGCCCCAGTTCACCGGCGATCCGGACCAACTGTTCAATCTGTTGTACCGACGTCATCTTCTCACCGACCCTGCCCCAGATGGTGTCTTCGTTGCCACATCGGGTGTGCAGGCCCATCGCGATCGCCATCGCGTTGACCGGCAGTACCGACCGCATCAGCGTCTCCAGCGTCAGGCAGGCGCCGTCCGGGACGCGCTGGATGAAGTTCATGATGTTGTACGGATTGGGGCCGTCGAAGCCGCCGCCGATGCCGACCCAGGTGAGGTTGAGGGGGCCGGTGTAGACGCCGCGGCGGATCAGCCGCTCCACCGTCTCCAGCTGCGGGATGCTCGACAGCTGGAAGTGCGGCTGGATTCCCGCGGTCTGCAGGCGTCGCAGATGCTCCTCTACCCAGGCCGGTCCGGCGGGGACCGTCATCTCCCGGTAGGTCGACGCCAGCTCCGGACGTGCCAGCGAGGTGCCGCCGATGTCGTCGGCGGTCATCAACTCCATGATGTTCATCTGGCTGGTGTTGATGGCGATCGTCACCTGGTCCGGTGCCGGATCCAACTCGGCCAGCATGTGCCGGGTGTCGTCGGACAGCCACTTGGCATCTGCGCCTTCACCTTCGGGGGCGAACGAGATGGAGCCACCGACCTGCAGGATCATCTCCGGCACCGCCTCGCGCAGTCCGGAAAGCAGTTCGTTGAACTTCGACAACCGCTTGCTGCCCTTACCGTCGAGTTCACGGACATGGATGTGCAGCACGCTGGCGCCGGCCTCGTAGCAGTCGACGGCCTGCTGGATGTGCTCTTCCATCGTCAGAGGCAGGTCATCACGGAAGTCGTCGGGTTCCCATTCCGGACCGTAGGGCGCTGCGGTGATGACCAGCTTGTCCTGGTTCTCCGGGAACAGTGCGTCGTCGTGGAAATGCATGGTCGTGCTCCTTCACTGATGGTGAATCAACTGTGTTGTCGGCGTGGATGGGTGGGCCGGTGGTGACGTGTGTCCGGGGTCAGAAGGGACGATCGCCGATGATCCCGGCGCGCTCCATCTTTCGGACGGCCGGCCAGTAGTCCTGGACGGCATAGTGTTGGGTGCTGCGGTTGTCCCAGATGGCGATGCTGTTCGGCGTCCAGCGCCACCGCACCTGGTACTCGGGGATGGATGCCTGGCTAATCAGGTACTGCAACAGGTTGGCGGCTCCGGGCGCATAGTCGATGCCGAATCGGATGTTGTCGGCGGTGTGGTAGTTGACCAGATGGGTGGCGAACGAGTTCACGAAGAGGATCTCGTCGCCGGTGTCCGGATGGGTTCGGACCACCGGGTGTTCGGCATCGGGGTACCTCGCGTGCAGCGCCGCGCGCTGCTCGGC
Organism: Gordonia aquimaris; assembly: GCF_026262595.1. NCBI lineage: Bacteria > Bacillati > Actinomycetota > Actinomycetes > Mycobacteriales > Gordoniaceae > Gordonia > Gordonia aquimaris. Next base: position 4,136 of record NZ_JAPKFM010000051.1, read on the forward strand.
CGACATCCGCGCGCCAAAGCTCGCCTCGATGCTGTGGCGCGCACGCAGATTCGCGATCTTATCCTTCACCGTCGCCGGTAGCCGGCGATAGGCCTCGACCATGTTCACCCAGATGGTGTCGCCACCGACTGGCGGCGCCTCGACGCAGCGCAGCACGCAGCCGAACGGCGGGTTCTCCCGCCAGGTCGCGTCGCAGTGGTAGGCGTTTTCGTAGTGTTCGGGCGGGCTGACGAGGTCCTTGTAGATGCGGACCAGACCGGGATGGTCGGGGTCACTGCCGACCACAGGATGATCCTCGAGCGGTCCGAATCGTTGCGCGAGGGCGACATGCTGGGCCCGCGTGATGTTTTGGTCGCGGAAGAACAACACCTTGTGATGCACCAACAGCGCGCGCAGTTCGGCGAACAGGTCGGCATCGGAGGCGACCTCGCCGAGGTCGCACCCCGTGATCTCCGCTCCGATCGAACAGGTCAGCTGTTCGACCTGAAAAGTGCTGGACGTCGGTCTCGTTCGAGTTGCGGTGGTCATCGGATTTCCTTTCGTGAGTGTCGTGTGATCAGACCGAGAACACCGACGAGCCGACACTGCGCCCGGATTCCAGGTCACGATGTGCGGCAACGGCGTCGGAGAGCTCATAGCGTTGGTTGATCTCGATGGAGATCCGCCCGGCGGCCACGTGTCCGAACAGCTCGGCAGCCAGTTCTCGGCGTTCGGCCGGGTCTGCGATGAAGTCGGCGAGCGCCGGCCTGGTGACGTACACCGACCCGGCGAGCGCCAGTTGCATGGCATCGATCGGCGGCACCGGACCGGATGCGGTGCCGAAGCACACCAGCAGACCGCGCCGCGCGACCGATGCGAGTGACGATGCGTAGGTGCGGGCACCGATACTGTCGTAGGCCACTCGTACACCCACACCGTCGGTGAGTTCGCGGACACGTTGTGCCACATTCTCTTCGGTGTAGATGATCACCTCGTCACAGCCGTGCGCATGGGCGACCTCGGCCTTGGCCTTGGTCGACACTGTGCCGATGACGCGGATACCCAGCAGACGAGCCCACTGAGTGAAGATGAGGCCGACCCCGCCGGCAGCAGCCTGCAGCAACACGGTGTCGCCGGCCGCGACAGGCCAGATGCGGCGCAGCAGGTATGCGGTGGTCAACCCGCGCATCGTCATCGCCGCCGCGGTGTCGAAACCGATCTCGTCGGGCAGGGCGATCAGATGCTCTGCGGGCATCACCCGTTCGGTGCTGTAGGCGCCGAGGGGGCTGCCCGTGTAGGTGACGCGATCGCCGGGCGCGAAGTCCTCGACACCCGGCCCGACGGTCTCGACGGTGCCGGCCGCCTCCACACCCATCCCCGCGGGTAGGGGCGACGGATAGAGTCCGGTGCGGAAGTAGGTGTCGGCGAAGTTGAGTCCCACCGCCTCGTGCCGAATGCGGACCTCCCCGGCTCCCGGTTCGGGTACGTCGACCGCTTCCCATCGCAGGACCTCCGGCCCGCCGGTCTCGTGGAATCGAACTGCCTTCGCCATGGTGGCCCCTTCTCTGTCCCCGGCGCGGCGGCGAGCATGTGATGACCTGCCGCGCCGATTCGGTTTGTGATGCAGACCACGTTATGGACTGGCGAGACGCATTTCTTTTCCGTACGGGACTCACCACTGTTCATTTGGGGACATACTCGGGGTGTGAAACCTCTGGCGCGCTACGCGGCGCTCAACAACTTCGTCGAGCTGGGGCACTCGCTGGGGCTCGACCCCGCACGCCTCATGCGTGACGTCGGCCTGGATCCGGCCAGCATCGGCCTGCAGGATCGGTGGATCCCGGCCGAGGCGGCCGTCGAGGTGCTTGAACGTGCCGCAGCCGCAGCCGACCGCGACGATCTCGGTCTCGCCTTGGCGCAGTTCCGAAGGTTGTCGCATCTGGGACCGTTGAGTCTGGTGCTGCGCGAAGAGCCCGACGTGCGCAGCGCGCTGCTGCTACTGATCCGTCATCAACACATGTACAACGAGGCGTTGCGCATCCGGCTGACCGAGCAATCGGGCATCGCGACCGTGCGCGTCGCGCTGGACCTGGGTTACCCCGGTGATTTCCGGCAGTCCAGCGATCTCGCTGTGGGCGTGCTGCATCTGTTGATCCAAGGGTTCATCTCGCCGGGGTGGCGTCCGTTGAGCGTCTCCTTCACGCACCCGCCGCCGCGTGACCCGCGGGTGTGCCACTCGTTGTTCGGCCCTCAGGTCCGCTTCGACGCCGACTTCGATGGGATATCGCTCTACACAAAGGATCTCGACACCGCAAATGCAATGGCGGACCCGACGCTGCGCCAATACACCCAAGAGCTGCTCGGCGATATCGACACTCCCGGCGCGCCGACCACCGAGCATCGGGTACGCGAACTCGTCGAACTACTGCTGCCCACCGGACGGTGCTCGGTCGAGCAGGTGGCCCGCAGCCTCGGCGTCGACCGGCGGACGGTCCACCGTCGGCTCGACGACGACGGCACCTCGTTCTCCGCGGTTCTCGATGACACCCGCGCGGAGTTGGCCCAGCACATGGTCGCCGGCCGCCGGCAATCGATGATCGACATCAGCGAATCACTCGGCTTCGCCTCGCCCGGCAACTTCAGTCGCTGGTTTCGCAAACGGTTCGGGCAGTCGCCCAGCCAATGGCGCGCCGAGCCCACCAGCCACCCTCCGCCGGACCACCAGCCAGGCCGCCCTCCGCCGAACAACCAGCCACACCACCCTCCGCCAGACAACCCTCCGCCAGGCGGCCAACCACACCACCCT
>NZ_JAPKFM010000052.1:0-6576 GCF_026262595.1 Gordonia aquimaris
ATCCCCCTTGGAGCCAACAGATGTCACCGCTTCGGCTTCGGCCAGTCGTTCGGTGTAGCGGATGGCTCGGTATTGCACTCCGCGGTCGGAGTGGTGGATCAGCCCGGCCACGTCGTGGCCGGCACGCGACCGTGCCCACAATCCCATGTCTAAGGCGTCCAATGCGAGGTCGGTGTGCATCGTGGTCGAGACCTGCCAGCCGACGACCATCCGCGAGAACACGTCCAGGACGAACGCCGCGTACACCCAGCCCGAGTGGGTGCGGATGTAGGTCAGGTCCGCCACCCACAACGCGTTCGGTGCCGCCGCGGTGAACTGACGGTTGACCCGGTCAGCCGGCCGGGGTGTTTCAGCTCCCTCGCTGCGCGTGGTCTTGCGTGTCTTGAGTCTCGCTATCCCTTGCAGCCCATCGGCTTTCATCAATCGCTCGACGGTGCAGCGGGCAACACTATGGCCCTGTCTGCGCAATTGGGCATGCACCTTGCGGGCACCGTAGACGCCGAGGTTGTCGGCATGCACCGCGCGGACCTGGGTAAGGAGATCCCGGTCACGCACCACACGAGGCGCCTCGGTCTTCTGGGGGCTCAGGTGGGCTCGTACCGTGGACGGAGCGATCTGGGCGGACGTATCGCGCAATGCCGCACAGATCGGATCGACTCCGTGTTCATCGCGGTGAGCCGCGACGAACTCCACGATCAACGCTGTGGGCGGTCGATCTCCGCCGCAAAGAAAGCCGAAGCCTGCTTCAAGATCGTGTTCGCTCGCCGCAGTTCACGGTTCTCCCGCTCCAACGCCGCGATGCGGTCAGCGTCCTCACTCGTGGTGCCCGGGCGGACCCCGCCGTCGATCTCGGCCTGACGAACCCAATTGCGCAACGCCTCGGGATGGACTCCGAGCTGATCGGCGATCCGCTTGATCGCACCTCTCGACGAATCGGGATCTCGTCGCGCTTCACATGCCATCCGGGTGGCCCGGTCCTTGAGTTCCTCACTGTACTTGCGTGGTGCTGCCATGCTCTCCATCCTTCACAGGTTCGAGAGCCTCCGACAGACCCGGGGCGGTTCACAGTGCAATGGCTGGACTGTGTCGGATTTGGAGCTTCCGTGCTAGCCACGGCCGGACTGCTGTTGGTCATCAGTTTCGCGTTCATCGAGCCTTCAGCTCGGCTCATTTCCATCACGGCATTGCTCACACTGGCAGCACTTGTCGTCGAGATTGCCGCGGTCTGCGGCTTGCCGTGAACCGGAGAAGATGGCGAAGTACTCCCCACGCCACGCTTGCTGCGCGGACACCCTGTGTGTCTGTGTCCACGTCGTGCCGCCGACAAAGGTCAAGCACAAGGAGTCGCATCGGATATCGGCGTCGGCAGCTGTCAGCTCGTGAATGAGTGTAGCCAGTTATCGGCGGGTTGGAATTTTTCGTAGTGGAGAGAGGCTGATGATGCGCCCACGGCTGTGTCTAGGACTCGCAGTGCAATCCTCATCACGCCAAAGCCCCCGACGATTTGCCTACCCACCCGGCGGCCGTTTGAGGTGAGTCCGCAGGGGATGGAGATCGCTGGCGTACCGGTCAGGTTGAAGGGATGAGTCAGCGACCATCCCACCAGCTTGGATTCGAGCGAGGATGATCCGCCGAGTCGTTCGGGTTGAAACACTCCGGCGAAAATGCCACGGCTCTGGTGGTCGGACTGACGAGTAGCCGATGGTCGTGCATGAACCGATCAAAGCAACGGTCTCGGCCGACCTTGAATATTGTCGGCGCGAGCCGTAGCGAACGAGACCGGTGACTCCGAAGGTCAACCAAAGCCTCTAGGGTTTGCGTTGCCCTTCTTCCACTGCGACCACGGAATGTTCCAGTCACCGAGTCCATCGACTCCCGATAGCCTTTCGGCGTTGGTGTTCTTGACTGTGACGGGGTCTCCGCGCAGGGTGTTCTTCACGAGCCATTCTGCATCTGCGGGACTCAGATTTGGGCAGCCGTTGCTGACATTACTGTTGCCCTGCGCCGCCGTTGACCACGGCGCGCCGTGCATATAGATGCCGCTGTAGGACATTTGCACCGCCCAGTCGACGGGTGTGCGGTATCCCGCTGAGGACTCGACAGGCACTCCGTAGGTGGAGGAGTCCATGATGATGTGCTCGACGCGATCACCGATCATGTAGATGCCGCGTGGAGTCGGTGTGCTGTCTTTGCCGAACGATGTCGGCATGGTTCGGATGACCTTGCCATCCCTCTTGACGACGATGGTCTTGGTCTTGTCGTCGGCTTCGATTTCCTGAGCTCGGCCGATGGTGAAGTCGTAGGACAGATTTCCGTTGCCGTAGAGCCCGTCGCCGAGGTCGACTCCGTAAATGTTCACGGCAACATTGACCTTGGTGCCTGGTGTCCAGAAGCGTTCGGGCCTCCATCGGACTTCCGAGTCGCTGATCCAGTAGAACGCGCCTTGCATCTGAGGATCAGAGGTCACGGTGATCGCAGCCTGTGCCTTGTTTCGGTCAGGGATGGGATCCGCGAATCGAACACCGATCGTTTGGGCAATCCCGACGGTCTTCTCGCCGAGGATTACCGCGTTGGTCAGGGTCTCCGGCGAGGCTGTCGTGAAACCTTGCGAGACGCTCATTCGACCACCCACACCCACGGCCTCGGCTCGAACGGAGTACTGCTTCGAGTACCCCAGCGGCTGGGTGCTTATCCACGTACTGCCATCCTCGCTCAGTGAGCCCGCCAAGGCACGGCCACTGGCTGTTGGGATATCAACCTTTGTCAACGCGCCACGACTGGCTGACACAACGATAGGAAGCCCAGGTTCAACGACCGCGTTCGGTGCGAGTCGACCACCGCCGTCGGTGCCCACAGTGATGGAGGGTCGGGTCATCTCTGCGAAACTGTCGACGGCCTGAATCTGGTCACTGTAGGTAGAGCCCCCACTGGCCGAGCTGCACGAGGTCAGTACCACCACAACGACCGTCAGCGCTGCAAGTACCAGCAGGTGCTGAAGTTTGACCCCCTCCGAACGGTGTCGCCGAAGAGTTCTCAGACCCTGCGACGACGACTGCATATCGCCAGTCGATCCGCGGTCACGAAGCATCTCGCCCAATTGGGTCCTCAGAGCGCCAAAGTGGCCCATCAGTTACAAAGTCCTTCATCCGGTGTGGACATCGGCACAACAGAGCGTGGGTCCGTTACAGGGCCTACTAACCATCATAGTAGTTTGCGGTCAATGATGTCAGAGTCGGGCCGTCGCTGTCCGGACTGATGGCCGCGAGGCGGTCGGCAATGCCTACTCGGCGGATTGTCGATCGACTGGCCCCCACAGGGCTTGCCGTGGGCCGGTCTTTCGACCGACCTGCACTCTTGCCAACCCCGGCCCCTGAAGTCGGCGAGGGGCGACAGTTGCCGAAATCGATCATGGCCGGCGCCGCTGAGGCGCTCGACCGCGAGGTACGCCGCGCGCGTCTTTCAGGCCCACTGAGCGCCGTCGATCGCGACAGTGGAAACGCCGACCAGTGGCGACACGCCGAAAGTGACCAGGGAATCTCACGAATGCTATTCGCAAACTGTCGCGTCGATGGTACGGGCGATAGACTAACTCCAGAACGACAAGATACCGAACGGGATCAACCTCGTCCGGGTTCTGTCTCACAGTTGGTCGCTGTAAGGACAGGCTACAACGCGGGTTCTCGAGCTACAACAACTCGGGGGTAGGGGTTACATCGTCGTTCCCACGACAGGAGCACCCTGTGAAACACACCGTCCACGACCTCGGCCATCAGCAGAAGGGCGCGACCGCCGTTGTCACCCTCGACAGCCAGGCCAACGTCCAGCTGATGACGCAGTCCGAGTACCGGAACTACAAGTCCGGTCGCCGCTACCGGTACACCGGTGGTCTCGCAAAGCGGTCGCCGGTCCGGCTGACGATCCCGAGTTCTGGCCGGTGGATCATCGTTACCGACCTCGGTGGCTACCTAGGTCGTTACCGCGTGGGGGTCGGTGTTGAGCCCGCACCTCGCGGCGCTCTTCCTAAGATCCGCGAGGACAATCCAGCTCGACGGGTCGAGGTTCGCGACGACGTTGTTGAGCCGCCTTCGGATGACATCATGGCTGGCCAGACGTGGGACGTCTTTCTCTCCCACGCGTCCGAGGACAAGCTGAGCGTTGCTATACCGCTCCGTGACGCGCTTGCCGTACGCGGCGTCCGTGTCTGGTTGGACGTTGCAGAGCTTCGCATCGGTTCGAGCCTTCGTCGGCGTATCGATCAGGGCATCCGGTCGAGCCGGTTCGGTCTCGTGGTGTTGTCGCCGTCGTTCTTCGACAAAGGCTGGCCGAATCACGAACTCGACGGGATCGTCACCCGCACGAACGCGGGCGAGCAGTCAATCCTCCCGATCTGGCATGAGGTGGGTGCCGACGAGGTCCGCGCCTACAGCCCGTCCCTTGCCGACAAAGTGGCGTTGTCCACGGCCACCCATGAGATCGAGGCGATCGCCGAAGAGATCGCGGCTGTGGTCATCGGAGACAAGGCGGCGTGAGATCCCGCGGCCGACCCAGCCTAGTACCAGCAGGTCGGGGTCGGCCCGCTCTCTGACCGCCGGCCGCCGGTGGGCGGTGAAGGAGAACCTTCTCAACGTTCGTAGGGATGGGCGCCAGGTCCCGCCGAAGTGGGAACCGGGGTTAACGTCACGGATTGATGAGAGCCCCGGGCGATCTGGACGGTGACTAAGCCCGGACGACAGCCGATGTGGGAGTGCCGGAAGGTTCCCGCAGGTCACGGTGGGGCAGGTTGTCGGGTGACAACGTGCTTGGGAGTGGTGACAACGCACTTGAGAGTGCCCGACCCGCGGATTCGGAACGTCGGCGCGTGGCGATGCTGTCATCGGATGTGAGACTTCGCGATCGATGGTCGTCAAAAGATCTGAGTGACAGTCGAAGCGAGAGTTCTTACCGGACCCGAGCAGCTCAGAGACTTCGGAGCCTCAGATAGGTGTCATCGAGTCTCACCTAGGGTGTCAAAGTCTCAACTGCGTTGTCATCCGACACCGACAGACATCATCCGACAGCCGGCCTGATGCATCGGATGCAATATGCAGTGCTTTACTTGACATAATCTAAATTATCGGCTCGTATTAGACTGTGCTGCAACCTGATTCGTCACCAGTGTCGAATTTGGAGCTACAGTAACACCGTGTCAGTTTCCACCAGAGCACCGCGCTGGTGGAAACCCGTCAGCGTTTGGTGCGGTTGCGTATCGCTAACACCGCGAGGGCGAGGAGGACTGGTCCGAGGATGCGGACGGCGAGGTCGACGATGTGGCCGACGCTGGCGAGGGTAACTCCGGATAGCCCGGCCGGCCGGAACAGTGCGACGGTCTCCTGCGTCGCGAACAGCCACGCCCGCGCAAGGGACAGTCCTTCGGGCGGCGGTGCGGTTGAGGTGATAGCTCCGGTATCCAGGTTCACCGACGTCGGTGTCTTCGTAGTGGTCCTGGCCGCCCACGCATCTTTGGTGAAACACCAGCCAGCGACCGCAATAACCACAACGAGGCCCGCCAACGCCCGCCAAGCACGGAGCCCGTACCCGGAGATCAGCCAGTACACGGTGAGCAGCCACCGTTCCACCGACATCGGTTTGGCGGCCAGCCGCCGCATTTCCATTTCGCCGTAGTAGAAGTCGGCTGCGCCGGGTTCGTCCTTGCTGTCTTCGAGTGCTTTTCGCAGCGACCGGTAGGTGGCTGAGACGTTTCGATGGGTCAAGGGCGCGGTGGGAGTAGTGGCGGGTTCACCGGAGGTCTCGGTGGTGGCGTGTGAGGTGCGCAGGGTGAGTTCGTCGTGCAGGACGCGGCGGCCGGTGCGCCACCACTTCCGGCCGTACGCCGGCCACGCTCGCGTCTCGTCCCGCTCGCCGTGATTGTTGGTGAGAATGTCGTCGCCGGTGATGACCAGTTCGTCGAGGCCGTCGGCGGAGGTGAAGGTGCAGGCCCGCAAATCCATCCCGGACAGCGTGGTGCCCGCGATGTGCGCCCGCTGCAGCGACGTTACTGATGCGCGCGGTGCGTGGGTGAGCGCGGCACTCAGGTCCCGGTCGAGTCTAAGCAGGGCGTGCACGTGGCCGAGCCACTGATGCAGCATCATCCCGTCCGGGGCATCGATGACGCCGTGCTCGTTGCGTAACTTCGGGATTGGTACCCAGCTCCCGCTGCCAGGAACACTGCCCTTCCCGTCGTTTGTCGGCACGGAGATCGGCGCGGCTTCAATGAGTGAGCCCTTCGGGAGGTCGGCATCCTCGAGGTCCACCTCCGCACCGGCTACCACCAGATGTAGGCGCTCGGCGGCGCGGGTGCGTTTCATGATGATGCTCGCTGCCGCCAGTTCGAGCTGAACCGGCTCCTCGAACACCACCCGATCAAGCACGATGCGCTCTGCAGCGAGCCCCGTCGTGATCACCGATGTCGTCTCCCACCGCGATCCCGACCAGTCAAGCGTGCGCCATCGAGACTCGCCGAACCCGGCGTTCCCGGTGAAGGTCGCCTTGTCGAACCTGGCGTTCCCGGTGAAGGTCGCCTTGTCGAACCTGGCGTTC
>NZ_JAPKFM010000053.1:0-5740 GCF_026262595.1 Gordonia aquimaris
TCAAGAATCCACGAATCGCGCAGAAAGACGAGGTCAAGGCCGTGTTCACGTGGACCAAGGTGGTGTCCAAGCGCCTCTCCGCCGATTATGAGGTTTGGACCGGCGAGGACTCGGCATTGATCAACAACATCAGATTCGCTTCTCAGGCTCGCCGCGAGTCGCGCGCGGCCCTGTTCCAGACGGTGCTCGAACGATTTCCAGAGGAGCTCTCAATCGCGCACGCTGAAGCCACACTCGCAGCCGAGCGGATTGCACGGCCTCGACACATCGTCCTCGAGCTTCTGTGGACGGGCACCTTCACGGCCGATCTCACCCGGCCATTCGGCGACAACACCTTGATCCATCGAGCCGAGGCCGTATGAGCAACACTTATCGACTTGCTGTTGGCGATCGGGTGTGGATCGACGGATCCGTGGTCCGCATAGTCGAGATCAGCGACAGTCGGTCGATAGTCGAATCGGATCGCGGCACACGAGCGGTGAGCACTCCACACCTCGTGAGGTCTTCTCAGCCGCTCGACGCACCTCGCAGGCCCTGCGAGACGTCCGGACAACTGCTTTCGAATCTTACGAAGAAACAGCAAGAGACTTACAACGCACGGCTCGCCGTCGTCGAAGCAGTACTGGAGATGCATCACAACAGCGGCGACTCTATCGGTCGCAGCTCCGAAACGGTCGCTCTCGCACACAACATGTCTGACCGCACCGTCAAACGCTGGGTGAAGGCGTATCAAGAGTCAGGACCAGCCGGCCTCGTCGAAGCAAGGAAGCAGCGCTCGCCGATCGACCCACTCTGGCGGGAGGCGTGCCTCGACGTACTCAATCGGTACACACGCGAATCCACACCCAGCAGAAACATAGTAATCGACCAGGCCAACAATCTGCTGACCGAGCGGTGTGGCGCCGATCTGGCGCCCACCCCATCCAATGCGACCGCCTACCGCTGGCTGGACGAGCTCTCCAAGGGTCGCTATTCATTTGGCAGCGGAAAGGCACGGCGAATCGCCGCCGACCGGCCGGAGGCCCCGTATGGCCGTTTGCGCGCCACGCGCCCCGGAGAGTACTTCGTACTCGACACAACGCGCCTCGACGTGTTCGCGATGGAGCCGATCACGCTGCGTTGGGTGCCGGTCGAACTCACTGTGGCGCAAGACCTCTATACACGCTGCATTGTCGGTCTGCGCCTGACCCCGATTTCAACCAAGGCAATCGACGTGGCCAATGTGTTACACCAGTCGGTGACGCCCCAAGAACCGGTCGACGACGGAGCGTGGCCGTTTCACGGCGTGCCTAGTTCGATCGCAATCGAACGCGACGACCCGACCGCAGACGATGCCACTCCGAGCATCCCAGGCTGCCTACCCGAGTCAATCGTTGTTGACCATGGCAAGATCTACCTCTCGCACCATGTCAGATCCGCCTGTGCGCGACTCGGAATCTCGATTCAGCCTGCGATCGTAAAGAAGGCGTCAGACAAGCCAACTGTCGAACGCTTCTTCAAGACCATTCGGCTCGGCCTGCTTCAGCAACTGCCGGGCTACAAGGGACCCGACGTCTATCACCGCGGTGAAGACATTGAGAGTCAAGCGTTCTACTACGTCGCCGAGCTTGAGTCGATAATTCGCGAGTGGACAGCTCGGGTGTACCACCGGTCGAAACACGAAGGCTTGTGTCTCCCTGAGACGCCCGGCCTCGAGCTATCACCGCTCGAAATGTACGAGATCGGCCTGGCTCGCGCCGGTGGACTCACCATCCCGTCCTCACCGGACCTTGCGTACGAGTTTCTCAATGTGGAGTGGCGCACGATCCAGCACTATGGCATAGAAGTGGATGGGCGCCGATACGATGGCGCGGCGCTCAACCCTTACCGGAATAGCAAGTCCAACTTCGGTGGTCCGAAGGCTAGAAAATGGCCAATCCACATAGACAGCGGCGATGTTCGACGCGTGTACTTCCGCGACCCCTCATCTGGCAAATGGTCGCCTCTGGTCTGGGAGCACGCAGGTGGACTCGACCAGCCCTTCTCCTCGGACGCCGCCGACTACACCAAGCTTCTGGCCGTCCGCGAAAACCGGCATGTCGACCCACAGGACGCCGTCCGCAACCTCCTCGATGAGTGGTCCAAAGGCAACACCAAATCCAAGCGCGACCGCGCCCTCGCACGACGCCTGGCCAGCACCCGTTCCACGGCAAGCGATACTGGCGATGGCCAACCTGACGACGAGATTGCATCACTGCCAGGAGTTATCGACCTTCTCGCGAGGAGAGCAGAACGTCGCCCTCCAGGTTGGGATTTGGACGATGACCTCGATGTGTTTGAGAAGTACCAAGGTGCAGACGATTCGAGCTATGAGGTATTCGACGAATGAGTAACCCATGGGCACTATGGCTTCGAAACAATCAACCGCATCGCTACAACCTGGCGTCAAAAGTGGGCTGGCACGACTTCGTGCATTCGCCGCCGCGCGCGAGCCTGGAACTCCTCACGAAGGGACAGATCGCAGCGCTCAGCGACGACGAGCGCGAAGACTACAACGAAGCTCGCTTTGTATGGAATGCCAACCTCCCGACTGTCAAGACAGCTCAACTCACGCACGCCTTCGCTGTCATCGATCAAGTCATGGCGTCCAACCGTCGCGATGGCGACCGCCTCCGCGGATCGGTCGTGATCGACGCCCCGCCAGGTCTCGGTAAGACCACCATCGCCATCCGCTACGCAAGGCAGTTCCATCGAACTGCAATTCGCCGCCTCAGCAGCGAGACCGCCGCAGGCGATCAGCGTATTCCGGTCGCCTTCATCCCGCTCGATGCTGGAATCACCCTCAAGGGCCTGAACAGAAAGATCCTCGCCTTCTATGGCCATCTGGGGGTAGCTGGTGCGAATACTTCTGGTTTGGGTGCGCTCGCGGTCGACTGCGTACGGAGCTGCGAGACTCAGATAATTGTCATCGATGACCTTCACTTCATCGACTTTCGAGACCGTCACGGTCGCGAAGTAAGCAATCATCTGAAGGGCTTGGCCAACGAAATGGCGGTCACGTTCATTTACGTCGGTGTACGCCTCACAGAGAAGAAGTTCTTCGACGAGGGCCTGGGAGGCGATGACGGTGCCGTGTACGCACAGACTGCCCGCCGTGCCACACGTGCACGCGTCGCGCCGTTCAACACCGACTCCGATGCCAGCAACGTCGCCTGGATCTCGCTTCTCAACGCCCTCGAATTGCACCTAATGCTCGCCGCGCAAACGCCTGGGACACTATCCGATTTCGGCAAGGAACTCTTCCGCCGAACGCAAGGGCACATCGGTTCACTGACGAACCTGCTCGATCGGGCCGCCTATCTGGCTATTAAGACGGGCACCGAGCAAATTACTGCGAGCATCCTGGAGGAGGTCGTCGTTGACAATGCCGCTCAGCGGCTCACCACTCCCAAGAGGTGAGAGAACCGACGCGGAGCAACTACCCTCCGCAATTGCGATACCAGACGGGTACAACCCGCGGCGGCTTCCCATACTCGTCGCCCCCAGGGACGATGAGACCGCACCGAGTTGGCTGCGCCGTTTCGGCCACCGCTACGGACTCACCGCACGCGCGCTACTCCGAGAACTCGGGATTCCAACGAGTGCCTGGTCCCCCACACGAGTCTCTGCGCATATCGCTGAGCACAGTGATTTGATTGTGGATACGGTGGGGCTACCGGACGAACGAGCCCGATACCTCCGGGCAGGACTCATATCCGAGGCTGTTTCCGCATTTCGCACGCACTGGGAACGGTACGGTAAGTCTTCGGAATCGATGCCCCTCGACCCTTCCTACTGTCCCGAATGCCTTGCTCAGCAAGGATACTGGAACTCGACATGGTCACTGCCGCTACACCGCGTCTGTGTCGAACATGCGATCTTGATGCCTACCAACTGCCCTCGGTGTGCCGAGACGCCGTGGGCGGGCACGAGTTGGCCCAATAGCACCGACCCCAACTGGGCCTGTCCGCAGCGCGACAATCGCCCCCGAACACCAAGAACTCGACACGCATACTGCGGCCACGACTTGCGCGACGTCGAGTTCCGTAGGGTTGCCCCCGAGATCGTTGAAGCTCAGGTTTGGATTCTCGAACTCGCACGCGGTGCATCAGAGCCTTCGACGAACAGCTTTGGCGGTCAGCGGTTCAGTACACGCGAATACTTCGACGCGGCTCTGACGCTGGGCAAGCCCATTATGAGCTGTCAGGCAGCAAGCGACCCTGACGCCGCGTGCCTCGAGCAACTCCTCAAGGTAAAGTCCATCCTCTGCGAGGAGGACGTTCATGCGGCTCATTCGCTCGCCGTAGAGCAGAGCGTCCTTACTCCAGGAACCTGGCTTCTCAGGGACGGCCGAGATTTGCCCCGTAGTCGGACGAATGCGGTTATCGGCCACCTCGCCATCACCCCGCTCGCCGAAAAGCTATCGCCGACGGCACAACTGACGTTTCGAGTTGCTAGTGGGTGTGCCCGTTATCCGACGGCCCACGAGATCCCGGGCAACCACATTCCTCTCTCGTCGATACCTCAAGTTCACTGGACGGGATTCCGCGACTACACGACTGCGAAGGATCGCGCCGTCCTTTCCATGCTCCTTGCACGGTCTGGGACCGCGAGACCTTGGGGCCATATCGCTTTCGCGCTAGGACTGCCTCACGAATTCTCGCGCTACCCACCACTACTCATCCGCCAGATCAAGCGCAGCGGCGATTGGACCGACACCCTGGATCAGATCGAGAACCAGACCCGGGAACTGCTCACCGGCCCGCCTCCTATCGATTACCACCGCCGGCGGCTTCAACTTGCCAATCCAGATCTCACGATCTCCATTGCGAGAATTCTTAGCACGAGCCGCACGTTCAGAGCAGTGACTCCACACGCGCTAGCCGTCGCGATTTGGGAGGTCTACACCGGCGGGGCCGCCGAGTTCGCGACAGAATCGCTCTACTCTGAGGATTCCAACGACGGCGATCTCAGCTCGGCGCGCAACCTGGTACGCGAGCAGTGGTCCACAATCCGATCAAACAGCCTGTTGCCTGACCTGGGATTCGGCGAGGAGCCACTTGAATGGCGCCCACCTTGAAGGAGCTACGTGCAGACAGGACACTCCGGCAACAGATCTGACTCGCGCTCGTCAGTGGCTTCGAGAATGCCCTCACTCTACCGCGGAACGCTTGAGGCGGATCAGCACATGTGCCGCGCAGATGTCTACGAGGCGAATGAGTCATACCGACGCCACGGGCTCAAAGGAGTCGGGCAACTCAACTCACTGATGGAAATCCTCCTGCAGCACACCTTCAACGCCGCAAGTCCACGCTATACACCGTGGGAAATTGATCGAGAACCACCAGGGCGTGCAATCTCCCTGCCGCCGACGGCATGGCCGCCGAGTTCGGAACCGACCCTTGCGACACGCTACCCGGATGGTCCGACGAACTGGTAGTCGAACGCCTCGGTCTTGATCGGGCATCGCCCGCAGGGTCGCGCGAGGTGTGGGCATTCGTCGGCGTCGCTTGCAACAATGCCCATGTGAAGTTCCGTCGCCGCAACCTCGAAGCTCTTGGAAACCTCGTCGTGGGCAACCTCGGACGCGACGATGCCCAGAACGTCGACGAAGTTCGGTACTTCCCGTATCGCTCCAGCATGTACATCACTGAGTTCTTTCAAGAGTTGGAGACGGAGTACCAGCACGACGGCTCCACCCGCCACCGGTGGGTTGCCGACG
>NZ_JAPKFM010000054.1:0-5239 GCF_026262595.1 Gordonia aquimaris
CCGGTGAAGGTCGCCTTGTCGAACCTGGCGCCCTCGGTGAAGGTCGCCTTGTCGAACCTGGCGCCCTCGGTGAAGGTCGCCCTGTAGAACCTGGCGTTCCCGGTGAAGGTCGCCCTGTCGAACCTGGCGCCCTCGGTGAAGGTCGCCCTGTAGAACCAGGCGTTCCCGGTGAAGGTCGCCCTGTCGAACCTGGCGCCCTCGGTGAAGGTCGCCTCGAGGAACCCGGCGCCCTCGGTGACGGCGCTCATCGAAATTCCCCAGTGATGCTCATCTGAATTCCTCACCCGTGTGGCTCCGCCAGAGTAGGCGGGCCTCCCGTGATGCTGATGGTCTCTGACCACTCACCAGCAACCTCGGGAGGCCCGCTTTCATGTTGACACGGGAGAGCGATGTGGAAGTACATGCACTGCACAAACGGGGGTGGACGATCTCGGCGATCGCCCGCCACACCGGCCACGATAGGAAGACGATCCGGGCCTACCTCAATGGTGAGCGCACCCCGGGCGAACGTAAGAAACCGGCGGTGGATCCGTTCGAGCCGTTCCTGGACTATGTTCGGGCCCGACTCGACGAGGACCCGCATCTGTGGTCGCGCACGTTGTGCGATGAACTTGAGGACCTCGGCTACGCCCAGTCGTATCAGACCCTGACCCGCCAGATCCGGATTCGCGGTCTGCGACCAAAGTGTGCGGACTGCGCGCAGGTCACCAAACGGGCGAACGCGATCATTGAACACCCGCCAGGTGAAGAGACGCAATGGGATTGGGTGGAGTTGCCGAATCCTCCATCGCAGTGGGGTTGGGGTTCGACCGCGTTCTTGCTGGTCGGGTCACTGTCGCATTCGGGGCGGTGGCGCGGCTATCTGGCACCTGATATGACCCGCCCGCAGGTGATCGCCGGTATCGACCGCATCACCCGCCGCTTGGGTGGGGTCACCAAGTCGTGGCGGTTCGACCGGATGGCCACGGTGTGTCACCCGGCAACCGGGGCCTTGACCGCCGAGTTCGCTGGTGTCGCCAAGTATTACGGTGTTTCGGTAGCCGTGTGTCCACCCCGGCGTGGGAACCGCAAAGGTGTGGTGGAGAAGTCCAATCACATTGCCGCGCAACGCTGGTGGCGCACACTTCCCGACGAGCTGACCGTCGAGCAAGCCCAGGCCAGTTGTGACACGTTCTGCCGGACCCGCTCAGATGTGCGTATGCGCCGAACCAAAGATGGGCGCTCGAACGTGGCCACCGTCGCCAAGCGCGAACCGCTCAGCGCCCCGCCAGCGGCTCCGTACCCGACGACGGTCACCGAGGTGCGGAAAGTGTCTCGCCAGGCGTTGGTGGCGTGGAAGGGCAACCAGTACTCGGTGCCCCCGGAGTTGGCGATGAACGACGTGCACGTCAGCGAACGACTCGGCGACGGGCATATCGACATCGCCACCGACTCGGGCATCGTGATCGCCCGCCACCGCCTGGCCGCTGCAGGCTCGGGAGCCCAAGTGCGTGACCACGGCCATGTCGTCGCCCTGGACACCCTGGCCCAGGCCGGCGCCTCATCGAGTCGCCGGCCGCATCGCCGCAAGGAACGCATCCCACCGGGCCAAGCCGCTCGACAAGCTGCAGAGGCGCTGCGTCACAACACCACACACACCACCGCGCCAACAGCTCAGGCGTCGGTGATCGACCTGAGCGTGTATGAACGCGCCGCACAGAACAGGACCCAACTCCCATGACCAACAAGACCGACACAACCACCACCACCGTGAATCCGACCAATGATGCGCCGCAGTCACAATCGGCGGTCTCGGTGTATCAGCAGCTGCGTGGGCATCTCGCCGTACTCAAACTCGACGCCGCCGCGCAAGCCCTACCGCAGGTGCTGCAGATCGCTGCCGAGCAGGAGTGGACGATGACCTACACCCTTGAGCACCTACTGGGCATCGAGGTCGATGCCACCGAGGCCCGTCGCCTGGCCGGGCGGCTGCGGTTCGCCTGTCTGCCCACCCCCGCCACCCTGGACGGGTTCGACTACGACGCCGCCCCCGGAGTCGACCGGGCGTTGATCCGTGAACTGGGCACCTGCGCGTATCTGGAATCGGCGACGAACGTGCTACTCATCGGCCCACCCGGCACCGGCAAAACCCACCTCGCGGTCGGGCTGGCACATGCCGCGGTGCACGCCGGCTACCGCACCTATGTGACCACCGCCGCCGATCTGGCCGCGCGCTGCCACAAAGCCGCCATCGAGGGCCGCTGGGCCACCTGCATGCGGTTCTTCGCCGGCCCCACCCTGCTGGTGATCGACGAACTCGGATATCTACCATTGCCGGCCGAAGCCGCGTCAGCATTGTTTCAAGTTGTGGCACAACGATATTTGAAAACAAGCATCGTCATCACCACCAACCGGTCAGTCGCCGAATGGGGTGAAGTCCTCGGCGACACCACCGTCGCCGCCGCCATGCTCGACCGACTGCTGCACCGCTCAGTCGTGCTCAAACTCGACGGCGATTCCTACCGACTACGCGACCACCACGCACGCACCCAAAACCAGCGCACCGCCACCGCGCCAACCCGACGGACGCTACAGTAGGAGCCGCCCACAGGTGGGGAATTTCAGCGAGCACACCTGGGGAAGTTTCTTGAGCCTCGTCATCGGTGAAGGTCGCCCTGTCGAACCAGGCGTTCCCGGTGAAGGTCGCCCCGTCGAACCCGGCGTACCCGGTGAAGGACACCTCGACGAACCTGACGTGTCCGGTGTATACGCAGGCGGGTGTGCTGAGAGTAAGGCTATGGCCGTGACCCACGGTGAGGTCGCCGTCGATCCGAGCCCCTCTCAGGTGAACAGGTAGGTGCAGGTCGATCAGGAGGTGGCGCAAGTAGCCGGCTCGCACGTTCCGATCCTCGCCCCAGCCGGTGGCCTCATCGACCGATGGCACCCATAGGGCCGTGCGGTCGGAGGTGGTGCGCACATCGCATTCCTGCCCTGCTGTGGCCGCAGCGAGCAAGGCGTGTTCGGCACGGGTGATCGGCTCCACAGGCCAGCAACTCCTTTAGGTTCACCGAACGGCGTACCTGCGCCCAAGGTTTAAGGGCGGACGTGGGAAATGGCAAGTCTGACTGATCAAATCTTGACAGTCCCTGCCTGGCAACACCTAGCGTATCCGCGGGCTGACCGTTCGGTCAGCTTCTCTCGCCACTGATTGAATTCAACGTCGTTTGGTCGGTGACTGGGGTAGTGTCTGCCACGACCGGCGGCCAAAGGTTCAGCTCGGTGTCACGGCTCGGCCCTGACACTCCACTGTGGGACGACGTTCACATGCAGACGCTCTCACACGGCGCTTCAGCTGCGGCGGCGGTCTGAGCGGATAAGGTCCCACTCATCGTCTCCGCTAGCAGTCCGGTCGTCGGTGCTTCACAAGACTCGGGTGATAGCCGTGGCGAGAAGTGTCTGCCACTAGGCGTTCGATCTTCTGGAGGTTCTGTGCATAGATCGCGTCGGCGAAGTAGAACTCCCGGTCCAAACTGACTGGAACCCGTCCGGGATCGCTACTCAGAAGCTTGCTTATGCGTCGATTCAGTCGTCGGTGCAGCGACTGCCTTTTCACGGCACCGAGCTGTAAAGCTATCTCACTCCACGAGTTGCCACCCGAGAGAAGCAGTTGCGTTGTAGTGACTTCGAGAGCTGAAATCAAGGCCTTCATTTCCTCGAGTGATTGGGCTGCTTCTATGTCCAGCTCGCCACCAGTGAGTTCGAGGGCGCGCAGCGCAATATCGGAGGCGACAGCCACGTGCACCTCACGTACTTCGCTCTTCGTCTTGCCCATGACCCGAACGGTACAGCCAATTTTTGTCAGCGCGACACTGACACTCCCGGCAAAGGGAAATCGCGCTGGTGTAGGCGATCCGTGGTCTTCTTGTTCCGGAAGGCCTTAGCGAAGGCTTGAAAGCCCCTGGACGATGGGCGGGATCTGCAGAACGCCTATCGACTGCGACTCAAAGTTGCTGTGGGCGTTCGGAAAGGGGGTTGCGATGAAGATGTGCACGGCTCAGGTCACTTGATGCTCCGGCTGGGCGGCTCGCTGTGCGATCCGGTCGGCGATGTAGGCCGCGTCGCGTCCGACGCCGGGCAGCACCATGGAGCTGAAGGCGTATTGGAACGACAGGCCGCAGAAGTACAGGCCAGGGGCGGTTTCCACCACACCGCGCATCTCGTCGGGCCAGCCGTCGGGGCCGAACACCGGCAGATGAATCCAGTCGAAGACCTGGCGGAATCCGGTGCACCAGATGACGTTGGCGACGTCGAGCACCTCACCGTCGGCGGTCTGCGGGAGACCGTCACGGGCGCCCACCACTCGCTGCTCGATCCGCGTCACATCGCGTTCGCGCAGGTCGGCGGCCTTCACGCGCAACGCGGGTGCCCCATGGAACCGCACCTTCGGAAGCTCTCTGCGGCCCATCGGGGTGCGTCGGGTCAGGATGTGACGCCACGCGAAGATCATCATCGGGAACAGCACGCGTGCCTGCCAGGACTCCGGATAGAACGGGATCGATCCGCAGTCGCGTCCACACAGCGTCGTCGGACGGGTCGCCGCAACCTCGTAGGCGATGTCGGCGCCGGAGTGCGATGCGCCGACCACCAGTGTCGGGCCGTCGCGCAATTGCTCGGGCCGCCGATACTCACTGGAGTGCAATTGCAGGATCGCGGGATCGAGTTCGGCCGCGCAGTCCGGAATCGCGGGAGTGCGCCCGAAGGTTCCGGTGGCGACCACCACGGTGCGCGATGCGAGTGTGCCGGCGTCGGTGTCGACCACGAAGCCGCCTCGCGGATCGGGGTCCAGTGAGCGTACCCGGGTCGACAACCGAACCGGCAACCCGAAGCGTTGGGCGTAGGTCTCCAGATAATCGGCGACGTCGTCCTAGCCGGGAAACGACCAGCCGTCGGCGGGAAACGGCATGCCGGGCAGGCCGTCGTATCGGGCGGGGGAGTACAGGCGAAGGCTGTCCCATTGGCGGCGCCAGTTGTCGCCGATTCGGTGGTTGGCGTCGATCACCACGCAGGGTTGTTCGTGTTTGCGGAGATGATACGCCGTGGCCAGGCCGGCCTGGCCCGCGCCGACGATGACGGTGTCGATCTGTTCGATGTTCATGGCGTCCTCCTGCGTCGGCCGACATCGGTGTCGGCTTGGCCGACCGGCTCGGACCGGTCGACTCTGACGCTAGGCAGCCACAGTCGCCGCCACATCGGACATCAA
>NZ_JAPKFM010000055.1:0-4996 GCF_026262595.1 Gordonia aquimaris
CATCGAATCTGGCTGTGGGGCTGCTGATGGCAGCAATTCGGCACTGAGGTTCGTCCTGACCATCAGCCAGTCCTCCGGGATATCGCTCCGGCCGGGAGCGGTCTTCGGAGTCATGCTACGCCAGATTTGTTGATCCGGAAGACATTTCCTTCTGGATCACGCAGGACAGATTGATATGCACCATAATACGTCGTGTAGGGAGCCTTGACGAGGCGACCGCCGGCTGCGACTGCTGAGTCGGTGAGGGTGTCGACGTCCTGTTTGTCGTGGACCTCGAAGGTCCAGAATGCTGCTGCTGCATCACCGATCGGGGTGTCTTGCGGAAGGTCGAGCAGACTGATGGCGGCCGTAGTGTGAAACCCGAGGATAGTGTCGCCGAGTCTAAGCGCGCGGAAGTGGTCGGAGGACAGCTCAGTGGCTGTCGGTAGCGCGAAAACGCCTGCGTAGAATACTGATTGCGCAACGATATCATTACAGATGACGCTCACGAACGAGAGCGATACGCTGGGGAATGCCGTCATTTGAGTCTCCTTGGGGAGATCTGGTCCAGTTAGTGGGGGTGGCTAGAGTTGGCCGGCGGGCAATAGCGTTGGCGCCAGGCATGACCTGCTGAACTGCACGGTTGTAGAGCGTTAATCAGCTGACAGTGGCTGCGAGGGCCCGTCGGCGCAGGTACTCGCCTGCTTCGATCGGTGCCAGGTTCGTGTTCTTGCCGATCGGAGCGGGCATCGGTTTGATGACGGCGTCGACGTTGGCATCGCAAAACTGGATGAGTGAGATCAGCTCTTCTTTCGGTGCCTGATCCTGCGGGGGCAGGACGCGGTGGCGGGTCGATCGCCACCGATCGCCGGTCCATCGGGCCATGAGGTCGCCGATGTTGATGACCAGTGCTCCTTGTACGAAAGGTGCGTCGAACCACTGTCCGTGGCTTTCGACCTGGAAGCCGCCGTATCCGACCTGACGGTCGAGCAACGTGAAGATGCTCCAGTCGGTGTGGGGGCCGACACGAAATTGGCCATCCTTGGGTGCGCCGGTCTCTTCCATGGAAGGGTAGCGGTTGATGTTGAGGGTGCGAGTTCCGTTGGCGCAGCGTTCGATGAACCAGTCTGTGCCCAGTCCGAGCGCCGCACCGCAGATGCGGAGCAATTCGTCGTATACGCCGTACATCTGATCCATGTAGCGGTTGGCCTGGGCTTCGAGTTCTGGCACCTCTGTGGGCCACACGTTGGCTCGAAACCAGTACTCGTCTATAGCGGGATCACCGGTGAGGTGATTGCGTCCGATGGTGTAGCTCTCTTTCATGTCGGGTTTGTCGGCGTCTGCGTCCTCTCCGTCGAATGAGTTGGCCTCTCTGCCGCTTGGAAGCCAGCCGCGGCCTCCGACGGTGGTTTCGTATTGCGCCTTGATCTGTGTTGGTAGGGAAAAGAACCGTTTCGCGGCTTCTCGCAGGCTCGCTCCGAGGTGGGCGGCGACGCCATGGTTCGCGAGCAGCAGAAAGCCTGACTCAGTGAGTGCGCGATCCACTTCTGCAGCGACTGCCGCCCGGGACTCGTTGTCTCCGGTGCGCCACGAGTTGAGGTCGATGAGCGGAATGTGTGGTTGGTTCATGGTTTTCCTTTTGTCGATATTGACGAGGGCGATGGCAGGGGGTTGTGCCTTAGCGGCGTCGCTCAGGCTTGGCCGTAGCCGTTCGAGGCGGCAAGGACCCGCGATGCTTCCCGGACGGCGGCGGTGTTGGCCTTACCTTGCTGGGAACCAGCGAGTTTGGCCTTGATGTGGTCGCGGACCACGATTGGTTCGTACGCCAACCCGTCGGCAGCGTCGAGATGGCTTGGCAGTGTCGCAATGGTGGCGTCGATGTTGCCGTCGTGGAAGAAAGCCACCGATCGGCGGCGCTGGATGGTGCCGTCGATGATGGGTGGCTTGACGCGATGCAGAGTCGACATCCAACGGTCGTTGGTCAACCGGGCGGTAAGGTCGCCGAGATTGACCAGCAGGGCCCCATCGATGGGCTGGACGTCATGCCAGTTGCCCTCGCGGCCAAGTACTTGCAGGCCAGGGACTTGATCAGCCCACAGTACGGTGACAAGTCCAAAGTCTGTGTGCTCGCCCATGCCGGTGAGATCGCCATCAAGGGTGACGGTGCCTTCGGGGAGCGCGTAATTGTTCATGCGTAGTACGTCAACCGAGTGGTCGGTGAGGTACTCGAAGTAATCGTGTGGCAGGTTCAGAGCATCGGCGAAGACGGTGGTCAGGGTGCGTGCGACTCGTGAGGCGTGGACATAGTACTTTTCGACGTTGGTGCGGAAGTTGGCGATGTCCGGCCACACGTTCAGGCCGTAGTCGTCCTCGGAGAGGTCCAAACCTGCGAACGACTGTGCCTCTGTGCCAACATTGAACGCCTCAAAGAAGTCGTTCATCCGTGTCGCAGATTCCAGTCCGAGGCTCAAGCTCAACGATTCGCTCTTCGGGGGTGTGTAGCCGCGATTTCCCTCGACTATGTAGCTCTTCTTGAGGTGCAAGGGCATGGCGAAGAAGGCGTCGACCGCGTCGGACAGCCCGACAAGTACGTCAGCGGGGATGCCGTGGCCAAGAACCTGGATGAACCCGACAGTGGAGCACGCGACATCGAGTTGACGGGCCGTTTCTGCTCGGGCGGCGATGGTGCGTTCCGAGGTGTACGAGCTGATGTCGACGGCGGGGACTTGAAATGTCTCAGCGGTGTCAGGATTTGGAAGCGACATGTGCGTCTTCTCCGATCATGTTGTGGGCTGCAAATCGGGATGAGTCCGACTTGTCGGGTGTCATGGCCCGGCGGGCGTTAACCCCGAGTGCCGTGTGATTGAGAGCAAGGTTGAGTGTGAACGCAGTGATCGCGGCCAGGGTGATACCGCTGCCCAGCACGATCTGGGTGGAGTCGGGGAACTTAGCGAACATGCCGGGCATGAAGGTAGGGAGTAGCCCCACGCCCACAGTGGCCGAGGCGATAGTCATGTTGATTGGGTCACCGAGGTTGATGTGACGGAGTGTGTTGATTCCGACGATCGCGACCACGGCGAACATGATCAATCCGACGCCCCCGATGACCGGGCCCGGAAGGCCCGCTACAAAGGCGCCGAGCTTCGGCACCAAGCCCAGCGCGATCAGGATGACTCCGCTGACTGCCGTGACGTATCGACTGAACACCCTTGTCGTGGCAACCGCGCCGACGTTGTTGGTGTACACGGTGTCAATGAAGGCGTTAAAGACGGCTCCGAAAATGCCCGAGATCGCGTCGCCGGTCAGTCCGCGGGCGAGGTCACCACGGCCGATGTCTTTGCCCGTAATCTCGCTCAGCGCCAGAATGCTAGCGGTGGATTCAGCGAACACCACGATCATCACGATCGTCATCGCAACGACCGCCGTCAGTGGGAATTGTGGAGCACCGAAGTGGAACGGCTGGGGAACCCCGAACCAGGACGCATCTCCCACGGCGTCGAGGTTGTAGAGACCCAGGGGCAGCGCGACTGCAGTGCCGATCATTAGCGCCAGCAGCACCGCGAGCTGCCGCCAGATACCGCGACCGAGACACAACAGCGTCACTGCGATGGCGATAACCAACACTGCAAGACCAATGTTGCCGGGCGAAGCGTAGTCGGCGGCTTGGGTGTCTTGACCGACAATGAGTCCCCCTGCGACGCCGATCAGCGATAACCCCACGACAGTCAGGACAGCCCCGGTTACCAGGGGCGGGAAATAGCGCAACAGGCCAGCAAAGGCCCAGGCGAGAGGAATGCCGATGACACCGCCGAGCAGCATCGACCCGTAGACCGCCGGCATACCGTACTCATGGGCGATCAGAATCATGGGCGTCAACGCCGTGAAGGTGCCACCGCAGATCACCGGCAATCGCACCCCGACCGCCTTCCATAGCCCGATGCTCTGAACAACGGTGATGGCCCCCGATATCAGCAAGTCGGCCGAGATCAGAACACCGATGTCAGAAGCGTTTAGTCCGACCGCGGCACCGAATATCAGCGGCACACTGACGCACCCGGCATACATGATCAGCACGTGTTGAAGACCGAACGCGAACAAGCGTGGGATCGGGGGTCGGAGATCAACGGGGTGCGCATCCGAGGGAGCGTCGGGTTCAGAGACAGCAGGCATGGAATACTCCGGAAGGGTGGGAAAGCGTGGCTCGCCAATACTCTCTAGGAAATATTTCATTGGCTGGATCAATAAAGTTGCGGTGCTGTTTCCGTTGTAACTGCTTGGTTACGTCCGCGACACCAGGTCCGTTTTGGCTGCTTTCGGGGCTGCTACCTTGCGTAGGTGGATGTTGATGACCAGCTGTTGCTCGCGCGGTCTCTGGGAGCCTCGATCCGGGCCGCGCGTAAGGCGGCGCAGCTCACCTTGTCCGAACTCGCACGAAGGACCGATCTCTCCCAGCCCTTCCTGAGTCAGGTGGAAAACGGAAACACGACACCCAGTGTGATCAACCTGCACCGGATTGCGCAGACCCTGGGCACCACCGCGCACGACCTGCTCGAGCAGAGCAACCGGTCGCCGGTCAAAGTAGTCAGGGCACAAGAAGCGCGACGCTACAACCTCAGCCCCTCGGCAGTGTTGCGTTTCTGCGTTACCGGCACCCGTCTCATGGACTGCAACGAGGTAACCGCCGAGCCACATAGCGCCGCCGAATCGGGAACAACCCACGCCGGTGAAGAGTTCGTGTACGTCATCTCGGGCGAGATTCGACTCAACATTGACGGCCAAGACGTCGCGCTGCGCGCCGGCGACACCGTCTACTACTCGGCCAGCGTCCTCCACCAGTGGTTCAACGACACTGACGAGACCGCCGTATTCCTCTTCGTAAGCACGCCCCCCAGCTTTTAGGTGGTGGGAGTCCCGGTTTAGGCCACCTCCGCTTCGGAGGCGGCCGTCTCACGGTAGCGCGTCTCGTACTCGATGGGCGGGCAGTAGCCGATCGCTGAGTGCAGCCGCTCGGTGTTGG
>NZ_JAPKFM010000056.1:0-4728 GCF_026262595.1 Gordonia aquimaris
TAGGCAGCCGTAGCGGGTGAGGATGCGGTGCACCGTGGAGACGTTCAACCCCAGGTGGTATCCGATCCGGGCTGGCCCCCAGCGGCGGGAGACGCGTAACCCGACGACCCGGCGTTCCCGGCGCCGGCTGGTGCGATGCGGACACGATCGGGGCCGGCTGGACCGATCACCCATTCCGGCCGGCCCGTGGTCGCGGTAGCGATCCGCCCATCGCTTGGCCGTGGTGACTGACACGTTGAACCGGTCAGCTGCGCGGCGCAGTGGCCACCGGTCGTCCACAACACACCGAGCCAGACGCAACCGGCCAGTCGGGGACAGCGGTGAATTACGGTGGGACATGAAGACCTCCGGGTTGAGGAGCGGTTCTTAGACAGCTCCACACCTCACTCGGAGGTCTTCCCTATGTCACGTCGACTCGCCGAACGCCGTACCTAACGTCCCGGGTCGGTACAGCTAGGCCGGGTGCTCCTGATTGGCGTTCGTCGAAGGTTAGATCAGCGTAGACGTGGTCGTCATGCCTGTATACCTCGAGCTGGAGTCCGCTGGGGTTGTCGCTGCCACATCCCATACATGATGGCGAGTGCGCTGGTAGCCGCTGATCGAAGCCCATTGGGTGGTCCTCTCTGCGGTCCTCGTTCGGTGTTCGAGCACTCGCAGTTTCGTTCTGTTACCGACGGTATCGTTTGTGCTGTTGGTCTGGAGCGGGAAGTGGGCAAGGGTGGAGATCGCCGATATCGATGATGTGGACCCGAGGCGGGTTCGCTCGCGGGCGCGGTTGTTGGATGCTGCCGCGACCCTGCTCAGCAGCGGTGGGGTCGAAGCGGTCACCGTGGAGGCTGTAACCCGGCTATCTCGCGTAGCCCGCACCACGCTGTATCGACATTTTGAGAGCACCACGGACCTGGTGGCAGCAGCCTTCGAGCGGTTGTTGCCTCAGGTGGACAACCCTGAAACCTCGCAATCGATTCGCGATGACCTGGTCACATTGATGCAACGCCAGGCTGCTCTCATCGAACAGGCTCCGTTGCAGTTGACCACACTGGCTTGGTTGGCAATGGTTCCCAAGCAACCTGGCGAAGAACCAAACGCATTGGGGCCGTTGCGGATGCGCGTAGTCAACCAGTACCGAGAACCCTTTGATCGAGTGTTGACAAGTAGCGCGGCCGCCGCTGAACTCGACGATCCGGACTTGACCATGGCGATCACTCAGCTGGCAGGCCCTCTGGTCTTCGCCAAGCTCACCGGGATTCGCGCGATGGATGTCGCTGATCTCGAGCGCCTCGTCGATGACTTTCTTGCGGCGCACAGGCGGCGCCCGCCTACATAGCCTCACCGCCTTCCACTTTTACGCTACAACTTGTAGCGTAGCGCTACCGATGGTTCCACTGTGGGCCAGATGAGTTGGTGAGGTACTGCGTATGGTGGTCCATCGTCCCGATGACAAGCGCTTGGCAAGGCGGCCGTTGGTCGAGCGCAGCGAGTACAGCTCCACGTTGGGACGAATCGCGCGGTTCACTTTGACGCACAAGTCCCTGGTCATCGGGGTGTGGATAGCTGTCGGGGTGGTGTTGGCGGTGCTGTTTCCTCAGTTGGAGACGGTGGTGCGGCAGCAATCGGTAGATCCGATCCCTGCAGGGGTTCCGTCCTTTCAAGCTCTTGATCAAATGGGTGGCGCATTCGGGGAAAAGGGCGCTAAGACCACTGTCTTCGTGACCATGGAGAACCCGAATGGGCTTACAGAGGTCACGCGAGAGCGATACGACGCGTTGGTCCTACAGCTCCGTGAAAATTTTGACGATGTGCAATCGGTTCGTGACTTGCTGTCGGATCCGATCACTGCCCGCCAGGCGTTGAGTGAGGATGGCAAGGCCTGGTATCTGCCCGTCGGGGTCTCGGGGACCCTGGGCGGTCCGGCGGCGACTCATGCGGTGGAAACCGTCCGCGAAACCGCACGCCGGGTGTTTGAAGATACTGGTACCGCGGTTCATGTCACCGGACCCGCAGCCACCTTCAGTGATCAGATCGTGAGTGCCGAGAGCGACCTGGTCGTGATCACTTTGGCCACAGTCGCGCTGATCGCCCTGATCTTGCTGGTGGTGTACCGATCGCTGTTCACAGCACTGGTGCCGTTGCTGGTGATTGGTGTCAGCCTTGGGGTGGGCCGCGGCGTCTTGTCCGCACTAGGTGAGCTCGGAATGCCGGTGTCTCAGTTCACCGTCGCATTCATGACGGTCATTCTGCTCGGGGCCGGGGTGGACTACTCAGTCTTTTTCATCAGCCGCTATCACGAGCGGTTGCGCCAAGGCGCGCCTACCGCGGATGCTCTTGTGGACGCTACAGCGACGATCGGACGGGTCATCTTGGCCTCGGCGGCGACGGTGGCACTGGCATTCCTGGCTATGGCGTTCGGCGAACTGAGCGTCTTTTCCACCTTGGGTCCGGCCTGCGCGATCGCGATCCTCATCGGGTTCCTCGCCACTGTCACCTTGCTGCCGCCGGTGCTGCAGTGGGCAGCCCGCTTCGGTTGGGGCAACCCCCGACGAGACCTCACGCGCAAGTACTGGAATCGCGTGGCGGTGCTTGTCGTCCGCCGCCCAGTCCCCCTTCTCGCTATAACGATGGTGGGGCTGATCGTGCTGAGCACGATCGCGATGGGTATCCACATCACCTATGACGACCGCCAGGGCCAACCCGCGACGACCGACAGCAACCAGGGATATGCGCTGCTTGACCGCCATTTCCCCACAGATGTGACGGTTGCTGAGTTTCTTGTGGTGGATGCGCCGATCGACCTACGCACCGCCAGCGGACTTGCCGACCTCGAGCAGATGGCTTCGCGGGTATCCCAAATTCCCGGGGTGACTCGCGTCATCGGCGTCACCCGCCCCACCGGCGACAAACTCGAACAGGCCGAGCTGTCGTGGCAGAACGGTCAGATCGGGGACCAGGTGGCAGGCGCCGTCGCAGACGGCCAGCAACGAAAAGGCGACCTCGAGCAGTTGCGCTCCGGTGCCAACCAGCTCGCCGACGGGCTGGCCCAACTCGACACCCAGCTACGCCTCAACCTGACGCCACTCGCCGGTATCCTCACCCAAGCAAGCACCGCCGGTCAACAAATCCAGCAGTACCAACCACTCCTGCGCCAGCTCGCCGCGTCCGCGCCCGCACTCGACCGCGCCTCACAGAACGCCCCACAACTTGCCGCCCTGACCCGCCAAACATCCGCGGCGCTGACAACAGTGACCTCAATCCTACCCCTCCTCGACTCAGCGCCCTGGTGCGCCCAAGTCCCCCAGTGCGCAACCCTGCGCGCACAGATTCGCGACCTCAACGCCACACTAGGGAGTGGACTGCTCGACCAGATCACCACCCTGTCAACACAACTCGCACAACTAGACACACCCCTCACGACGGTCACCGACCAACTCACCGCAACCGTCAACTCCCTCAACTCCACCCTGAGCACCATCAACAACCAAGACCTGCCCGCTAAGATCACTCAACTCCAAACTGGCGTGAGTCAGCTCGCCGCAGGATCACGACAACTCGCCGACGGCGTGTCCGCGCTGATCGACAGCAACCTTCAGCAACTAGCCGGGATGGCCACCCTAGCCACGCAACTCCAAACCTCCGCCCGCGAAACCGCCGGAACAGACTCCGCGACCGGCTTCTACCTGCCACCTCAAGCCAACGCAGACCGCCGCTTTGTCGATGTCGCTCGCCAATTCGTCTCGCCCGACGGCCATACCGTGCGCTACGCAATACAAACCAGCTTCGACCCCTACAGCACCGAAGCCATACAACTGACCAACACCATCACCGATGTTGCAAACGCCGCCAGACCGAACACCACCCTGGAGGACTC
Organism: Gordonia aquimaris; assembly: GCF_026262595.1. Taxonomy (NCBI): domain Bacteria; kingdom Bacillati; phylum Actinomycetota; class Actinomycetes; order Mycobacteriales; family Gordoniaceae; genus Gordonia; species Gordonia aquimaris. The sequence continues at coordinate 3,866 of NZ_JAPKFM010000056.1, forward strand.
CCACATCGCAATCGCCGGATTCCCCGCCATCAACGCCGACCTGCAACGCCTACTCGCCGACGACTTTCAACTCCTGGCACTGGCAACCCTCATCATCGTCGGCCTGATCCTAATCCTTCTCCTCCGAGCACTCATCGCACCGCTGTATCTCCTAGGAACCGTCGTCCTCAACTACACCGCGGCACTGGGCATCGGCGTCCTAATCTTCCAACACATCCTCAAAACCGAGATCGCCTGGCCTGTACCGCTATTGGCTTTCATAGTCCTCGTCGCCGTCGGCGCAGACTACAACATGCTGCTCATCTCTCGCCTACGCGAGGAATCCCAGAACAACATACGAATCGGCGTTCTACGAACCGTCACCAACACCGGATCGGTCATCACCTCGGCCGGCCTCATCTTCGCTGCCAGCATGTTCGGCCTCATGGCTGGCTCGATCTCCATCATGACCCAAGTTGGACTGATCATCGGTATCGGACTACTGCTCGACACCTTTATAGTGCGCACCATCGTCGTGCCGGCCATCGCGACACTACTAGGCAAAACCAGCTGGTGGCCGAACAACGAAACCGTTTAACGTACTCCTGGTTTAGTTCCCCAGTATCCGCGCGGGACTGTCGCTAGGGACTGCTGCACGGATAGGTGACATCTGATCTGGCTTGCCTTCGGGCGGTCGGGAAGGATGTAGCTGTGCCCAAGCCGTACCCCCAGGAGCTCCGAGACGATGCGATCCGGGTGGCTCGTGATCGTGGAGAAGGCGTCACGATCGAGCAGGTCGCCAACGACTTCGGTGTGCACCCGATGACGCTGCACAAGTGGATGCGACGCGCGAATATTGATGGGGGCCGCAGCCCTGGCGTGAC
>NZ_JAPKFM010000057.1:0-3438 GCF_026262595.1 Gordonia aquimaris
TGTGTGTGTTGTCTACACTGCTGCAGGATGTGGTGTTTGTTGTGAATGCTGTTGTTCCTGTGGGTTGTGTAGGTGTTGTTGTAAGTGTTTTAGGGCGTTCGGTGGATGCCTTGGTACCAGGAGCCGATGAAGGACGTGGTAGGCCGCGATAGTCCTCGGGGAGTTGTCAAACGAGCTGTGATCCGAGGGTGTCCGAATGGGGAAACCCAGCACGAGTGATGTCGTGTTACCACCCAGTGAATGTATAGCTGGTGTGGGGGGAACGTGGGGAAGTGAAACATCTCAGTACCCATAGGAAGAGAAAACAATTGTGATTCCGTGAGTAGTGGCGAGCGAAAGCGGAGGAGGCTAAACCATGCGCATGTGATACCGGGTAGGGGTTGTGTGTGTGGTGTTGTGGGGCCTGTCTTCCCGGATCTACCTGTCTGGGCGTGAGTGATAAAACCGTGGGTTAGGTGAAGTGGCCTGGAATGGTCTGCCGTAGTCGGTGAGAGTCCGGTAGCTGAAAGCCTGTGGTCTTGCGTGATGGGTGCCCAAGTAGCAGCGGGCTCGTGGAATCTGCTGTGAATCTGCCGGGACCACCCGGTAAGCCTGAATACTTCCTGGTGACCGATAGCGGACGAGTACCGTGAGGGAAAGGTGAAAAGTACCCCGGGAGGGGAGTGAAATAGTACCTGAAACCGGACGCTTACAATCCGTCAAAGCCTGTGAGTCGTTTGGTCGGCTGTGGGTGATGGCGTGCCTTTTGAAGAATGAGCCTGCGAGTTAGTGCTCGGTGGCGAGGTTAACCCGTGTGGGGTAGCCGTAGCGAAAGCGAGTCTGAATAGGGCGTTGAGTCGCTGGGTCTAGACCCGAAGCGGAGTGATCTACCCATGGCCAGGGTGAAGCGTCGGTAAGACGTCGTGGAGGCCCGAACCCACTTCAGTTGAAAATGGAGGGGATGAGTTGTGGGTAGGGGTGAAAGGCCAATCAAACTCCGTGATAGCTGGTTCTCCCCGAAATGCATTTAGGTGCAGCGTGGTGTGTTTCTTACTGGAGGTAGAGCTACTGGATGGCCGATGGGCCCTACTAGGTTACTGACGTCAGCCAAACTCCGAATGCCGGTAAGTGAGAGCACTGCAGTGAGACTGCGGGCGATAAGGTTCGTAGTCGAGAGGGAAACAGCCCAGATCGCCGGCTAAGGCCCCTAAGCGTGTACTAAGTGGAAAAGGATGTGGGGTCGCGAAGACAACCAGGAGGTTGGCTTAGAAGCAGCCACCCTTGAAAGAGTGCGTAATAGCTCACTGGTCAAGTGATCCTGCGCCGACAATGTAGCGGGGCTCAAGTACACCGCCGAAGCCGCGGCACTCACATATAGCCCGTCGGGGTTTTACGGAACTCCGACCAGGTGTGTGGGTGGGTAGGGGAGCGTCCTGCATCCGTGGAAGCCACAGAGTGATCTAGTGGTGGAGGGTGTGGGAGTGAGAATGCAGGCATGAGTAGCGAAAGCAGAGTGAGAAACTCTGCCGCCGGATGACCAAGGGTTCCTGGGCCAGGCTAATCCGCCCAGGGTGAGTCGGGACCTAAGGCGAGGCCGACAGGCGTAGTCGATGGACAACGGGTTGATATTCCCGTACCCGTGTATCCGCGCCCATGCTGAATCAACTGTACTAACCATCCAAAACCAGATGGATCACCTTCGGGTGACCGGATGGGGCTGCATGGGACCTTGGTTGGTAGTAGGCAAGCGATGGGGTGACGCAGGAAGGTAGTGGGGCCAGTCAGTGGTTGTACTGGTGTAAGCCTGTAGGGAGTGGCATAGGTAAATCCGTGCCGCGGATATCCTGAGAGGTGATGCGTAGCCGTTGCGGCGAATTCCATGATCCTATGCTGCCGAGAAAAGCCTCTAGTGAGTTGGTACACGGCCCGTACCCCAAACCAACACAGGTGGTCAGGTAGAGAATACTAAGGCGATCGAGAGAACTGTGGTTAAGGAACTCGGCAAAATGCCCCCGTAACTTCGGGAGAAGGGGGACCCATCCCGGTGACCGCCCTCGCGGTGTGAGCTGGTGTGGGTCGCAGAGACCAGAGAGAAGCGACTGTTTACTAAAAACACAGGTCCGTGCGAAGTCGTAAGACGATGTATACGGACTGACGCCTGCCCGGTGCTGGAAGGTTAAGAGGACCGGTTAATCACTTCGGTGGTGAAGCTGAGAATTTAAGCCCCAGTAAACGGCGGTGGTAACTATAACCATCCTAAGGTAGCGAAATTCCTTGTCGGGTAAGTTCCGACCTGCACGAATGGCGTAACGACTTCTCTGCTGTCTCAACCACAGACTCGGCGAAATTGCAGTACGAGTAAAGATGCTCGTTACGCGCGGCAGGACGAAAAGACCCCGGGACCTTCACTATAGCTTGGTATTGGTGTTCGGTTCGGTTTGTGTAGGATAGGTGGGAGACTGTGAAACTCGCACGCTAGTGTGGGTGGAGTCGTTGTTGAAATACCACTCTGATCGTATTGGACTTCTAACCTCGGACCCTGATCGGGTTCAGGGACAGTGCCTGGTGGGTAGTTTAACTGGGGCGGTTGCCTCCCAAAATGTAACGGAGGCGCCCAAAGGTTCCCTCAGCCTGGTTGGCAATCAGGTGTTGAGTGTAAGTGCACAAGGGAGCTTGACTGTGAGACGTACATGTCGAGCAGGGACGAAAGTCGGGACTAGTGATCCGGCACCAACGTGTGGAAGTGGTGTCGCTCAACGGATAAAAGGTACCCCGGGGATAACAGGCTGATCTTCCCCAAGAGTCCATATCGACGGGATGGTTTGGCACCTCGATGTCGGCTCGTCGCATCCTGGGGCTGGAGTAGGTCCCAAGGGTTGGGCTGTTCGCCCATTAAAGCGGCACGCGAGCTGGGTTTAGAACGTCGTGAGACAGTTCGGTCTCTATCCGCCGCGCGCGTCTAGAAACTTGAGGAAACCTGTCCCTAGTACGAGAGGACCGGGACGGACGAACCTCTGGTGTGCCAGTTGTCCCGCCAGGGGCACTGCTGGTTAGCTACGTTCGGAAGGGATAACCGCTGAAAGCATCTAAGCGGGAAGCCTGTTCCAAGATGAGGTTTCTCACCACCTTCGAGTGGTTAAGGCCCCCTACAGACCATGGGGTTGATAGGCCAGAACTGGAAGCACAGCAATGTGTGTAGGTGACTGGTACTAATCGGCCGAGGACTTACAACAACACTCAACACCAACAAAGACGTTGAGTAATAAAGCATTGCTCGCATCCACTATGACACTTCTGAAACAACACACAACAATAAACAAACCCGTGTGTGGGTTTCACAATGTTTCGGCGGCCATAGCGGAGGGGAAACGCCCGGTCCCATTCCGAACCCGGAAGCTAAGCCCTCCAGCGCCAATGGTACTGCACCCTAACCAGTGTGGGAGAGTAGGACACCGCCGA
>NZ_JAPKFM010000058.1:0-3181 GCF_026262595.1 Gordonia aquimaris
TGCCTGTTAACCGGCTAATCCGGGGCCCAGGGCTACGGTGAAATGAACACGCCGCCAACAGAAGATACTTGACCGGTGCTGACGGTAGGGTTACACCTGTCTCATGACGGATCGGCAACCGCTGTATCTGGAACCTGGCACTGAGGTTGCCTGGCAGTTGGCCGGTGACCATGCCGGAGAGTACGTGGTGGTCAACGATTATCTCGGCTATCTGGCCGATCGAAACTACTCGGCGCGCACGTTACGGGCCTACGGCTACGATCTGTTGGCGTTTTGCAGGTGGCTCGACGAGTCTGATCTTGCGTTGGAATCAGTAACTACGACATCGCTTCTCGACTTCATGCGGTTCTGTCGGCAGGCGTCGATTCCGGGCCGCCCGGCCAATGTGTTGTCGATGACTGGGCAACGGCTCGATCGGTACTCGCCGACCACCATCAACCACCGACTCGCGGCGTTGACGGGGTTGTTCACCTATCGCAGCATCACCGATCCTGACCTGGTCAATCCGGTCCCGAGTGGGCGTGAAGCACGCCGCGTCACCGCCGAGGAACGCAACGCCCTGCTCGGTCATCTGGTCAAGCCGAAGAAGCGGTCAGCGTTGCGGCTACGCGAACCGCGTCGGCTCCCTCGGGCGCTGGATCGTCGCGAGACCGCAGATCTGGTGGCGAGCCTGCGCACCTGGCGGGACCGGTCGTTGGCCGGTTTGATGTTGTTGTCGGGGTTACGCTCGTGCGAGTTGCTGACCCTGGATGTGACCGATGTCGATATCGGCGCCCGCTGGGTTCGGGTTCTGGGCAAGGGCGGCAAGGAACGCCGGGTGCCCCTCGATGTTGAGGTGGCTGGCCTGATTCACACCTACGTCCTCACCGAGCGGCCCGAATCATCCAGTAGCCGTTTGTTTCTAGTGGCGAAGGGACCGCACCGGGGTCAGCCGCTGACCGCGGCCGGACTACGCACGATCTTCCGCTACCACCGCCTCAAATCCGGCGTGACCGCCGGCCACCCCCACGCGCTGCGTCACACCTTCGGCACCGCGATGGCCGAAGCCGGTGTCGATCTGGCGGTGATGCAAGCGCTGCTCGGCCACGCTCACGTCGATACCACAGCCCGCTATATCCATTTGACCCCGACACATGTCAAAGCAGAGTTCGATGCAGCACGCACACGACTTCGCACCCAGACCTGAGACACCGGCAGAGGTCCAGGCCGCCTACCTCGCCCATCTGCGGCGGCGTGGCCGCGGCAACCCGGCCTACACGCAGGCGGCACGCTCATTCCTCAACCGCTGGCCCACCGTCGCCGACTGGGCCGCCGAACCTCTCGACAAACGCCTGGCCGCGAACTGCTCCACCCGCCCGTTCATCACGTTTCTGATGGTCAGCGGCCGACTTGCACCCGGATACGACTACCTCGTGTACCGCAAGCTCAGCAGCATCTGGCTGGAACTGGCAGTCAGTCCACTCAACGCTGATCTTCAGCGCTTTGTCAGTACGGCAAAGGAATTGGGGTTCACCGACCGGGTGGCATCGGCGATCGCCTCACAGATCATCGCGCGGTTGCTCATCCAGACCCAGCGCCCGTTGACCGGCCTGTGCGAGGACGACCTCGCCGACCTCCTGCAGGCGTGCAGACTGCGCGAAGAACACACCGGGCGCGGCGCGAAGCACTACCGCAGTACCCTGCACAGTGCGCGGCAGATCCTGTTCCATCTGGGCATCCTCGATTCCGAGGCGCCACCGGCGACGACCGCGCACAGCCTCGAGGATCGGATGGCCGATGTGCCGGCAGCGCTGCGCCCGGCATTCGTGGGCTACCTCAACCGCAAGTACGCCACCTGTGCACCGAAAACCGTCAGCAGCATCGCGACCCGGCTCGCGCATTTCGGTCGCTTCCTGGCTGTCACCGACCCCGAGTTGACCTCGCTGGCCCACCTCGACCGCCGACGCCATGTCGAACCGTACCTGGCGTCGTTGCCCACCGCCGTCAACAGTGTCACCGGTGCACCCATCACCGTGGCCGATCGGATCAGACGCGTGCACGCGGTCGGTCATTTCCTGGCCGAGATCACCGAGTGGGGATGGGACGACGCGCCAGCGCGCAAACTGATCTTCCGTGGCGACCTGCCTCGCCCGCAACGGTTTCTGCCGCGCTACCTACCCGTAAATTCCGATCGCAGGCTTGCTGCAGCGCTGGCAGATTCGCCGTATCATCTGGCCGCGGACGCCCTGCTGTTGCAGCGGGCGTGTGGGTTGCGAATCGGGGAACTCCTCGACCTCGAACTCGACTGCATCCATGAGATCCCGGGGCAAGGGTCATGGCTGAAAGTGCCACTGGGCAAACTGGATTCCGAACGCATGGTGCCCATCGACGACGACGTCCTCACTCTCGTCGACCGCATCACCACCACCCGCACTCACGGCCGGCCGTTACGTCACCCCCGCACCGGTGCTCCAGCCGACTTCCTGTTCACCCACCACGGAAAACGTCTTTCACAGAACGCGTTACGCGCCGAACTCAACCGGGCAGCCGCGGCCGCCGGGCTCGACCACATCACCCCGCACCAACTGCGCCACACCTATGCCACCGCCCTGGTCAACGCCGGGGTTTCCCTGCAAGCGCTTATGGCGCTGCTCGGACACGTCTCCACCCAAATGAGTCTGCGCTACGCGCACCTGTTCGACTCCACCGTCCGCACCGAATACGAGCGAGCCCTCGACCTCGCCAAGAGCCAGATCGGCACACTCGCCGTCGACCGGCCTCAACTCCCGATCACCGATATCACCGGATCCGACTGGAAACAGGCTCCGGCCATCAAGTCGCGCCTGGCCGGCGGCTACTGCCTGCGGGCACCCGCCCAGGGAACCTGCCCGTATGCCAACATCTGTGAACATTGTCCCAGCTTCCACACCGACGCCACCCATCTCGGAGTCCTTGCTGCGCAACGCATTGATGCTCAACAGCTCGCCGAGGATGCCGAGTCGCGTGGCTGGATCGACGAGGCGCGCCGCCACCAGCAACTCGTCACCCGCCTCGATACTCTCATCGCCAGCACCACCGAGACTGCATGAGCAGCAAAGCCCTAGTCGAGGTTGAACGAACCTGCGCCGAGCTCGCCGCCGCAGGCCAACCGATCACATTCACCGCAGTCGCTGCCCGCACCAAGATCGGTCGTGCGACCCTA
>NZ_JAPKFM010000059.1:0-2564 GCF_026262595.1 Gordonia aquimaris
TGTCATTTGCCACCGTGAAGGGACCACCCTGGGCTGATTGTTTGCCATGGGGATGGGACCACCTGGATTGCCAGTTATGGGACCACCGGCGCGTCGCGTCGGTGGTCCCTTCATTTGTCCGTTGACTCGGCCGTGACGATGTTCACGGAAGGGGCCAACGGCATGGGCTACCGGGAGGTTGCAGTGGAAGAGATCAGAGAAGTCCTGCGGTTGTGGTTGGGCCTGGCGGTGGGGTTACCAGCGCCGGGTCTGCGCACGATCGCCGCGCGCGCGGGTATCGACAGGAAGACGGTGCGACGCTACATCGCGGCAGCGCAGGCGGCGGGGTTGACACGTGAGGCCGGCGCGGCGGCACTGACCGATGAGTTGCTCGGTGCGGTGGTGGCCGGGGTGCGTCCGGCGCGGCCGAATGGGCATGGTCAGGCGTGGGAAGCGTTGGTGCCGTTCACCGAACAGATTACGCAGTGGGTGAAGGGAGGGGCACCGGAGAATCCAGAACCGTTGACGGTGACCAAGATTCACATCCTGCTCGCCCGTCAGGGATGTGTGGTCCCGTACCGGACGCTGGTGCGGTTCGCGACCGAGTGCTGCGGGTATCGACGCACCACGACCACGGTGCGGGTGGCTGATGGGGATCCCGGGGTGGAGTGCCAGATCGACTTCGGTTACCTCGGACTGCTCGATGATGCGTCAACAGGTAAGCGCCGCAAAGTGTTCGCGCTGGTGTTCACCGCCGTGTACTCGCGGCATACGTTCGTGTGGCTGACGCATACCCAAACCCTGTCAGCGATCCTCGAGGGCTGTTCAGCGGCGTGGGAGTTCTTCGGCGGAGTGTTCGCTGTGATCATTCCGGACAACATGAAACCTATTGTCACCCGGGCCGACATCCTCAATCCGAGGTTGTCTCGGGGCTGGTTGGACTACGGCCAGCATGCCGGGTTCGTCACCGACACCGCCCGAGTCGCCACACCAACCGACAAACCGCGGGTGGAACGCACCATCCACTACGTGCAGAACAACTTTTGGGCCGGTGAGCGATTCTCGAGCCTGCCCGATGCCCAGGCCGCCGCGGTGGCATGGTGCCAGAGCACTGCGGGACTGCGGATTCACGGCACCACCGCCGCCGCGCCGGCGGTGCTGTTCGACACCGACGAACGCACCCACCTGTTACCGATACCGGCCGACTACGACGTACCGATCTTCAAACAGGTCAAGGTGCACAGAGACTTTCACGCCTCGGTCGGCAAAGCACTGTACTCGCTGCCCGAAACCTGGATCGGCTCGACACTGGATGTGCGCCTGGACAGCGAAGCGGTGAAGTTCTATCACCGCGGCGAGTTGGTCAAGCAACACCCGCGCCAGCCCGCCGGCGGGCAGAGCACCGACCCCCACGACTACCCCGCGGACAAGGCTGCCTACGCGCTGCGCAACATCAGCAAGCTGCAATCCACCTGCGAACATCACGGCCCCCATATCGGGCTCTACGCGGCCCGTATCGTCGATGACCCGCGCCCATGGTCTCGGGTGCGGGCGGTGTATACCCTGCTCGGCCTGGTGCGCACCTACGGGCCCGGACCCGTCGATGCTGCCTGTGCCACCGCCCTGGAGTTCGATGTCATCGCCGTGCCCAAGATCGCCTCGATGCTTGAGCAGGCCACCGAGAAAACCACCCCGGACATGCCCGTGGCCGCCGGGTCGGAATCGTCTCGCTTTGCCCGTGACCCCTCCGAATACGCAACCAACAGAACACAGTTGACTCTTGTTCCCAACCCCGACAACACCATTCAGGAGTGAACCGATGACCCGAACCACCAACAGTGTGCCCGAACCTGTCGGCGCCGACATGCTCGGCCTGCTCAAAACCCTCAAACTCGGAGCCCTCGCCGACACCCTGCCCCAACGCGCAGCCCTGGCCCGCCAACACAAAACCTCGCACCTGACGTTCCTGCAACAATTGCTCGCCGATGAAGTCTCACGGCGTGAATCCAGCTCCGCCGCCCGACGATCAGCCAAAGCCGGTCTCGACCCCCGCATGCGGATCGACACCTGGTGCGCGGCAGACGATCTACTCTACGACCGTCCGCTGCTCGAGGACCTCACCACCCTGCGGTTCATCGACGCCGGCCACTCCGCAATCCTGCTCGGCCCCGTCGGAGTCGGCAAGACACATCTAGCAAACTCGTTGGGCCACATGGCTATCGGCCGCCGCAAAACAGTGTTGTTCGCGCGGGCGGACAAACTGTTCCACCGACTCAAAGCCGCCCGCCTCGACAACAGCGTCGACGCCGAACTTCGCCGCATCACCGCCATCGACGTCTTGATCATCGACGACTTCGCACTCAGAGCCCTCGACGCGACCGAAACCAACGACTTCTACGAACTCGTCGTCGAACGCCACCAGCAGACCAAGACCACCATCGTCACATCCAACCGAGAACCCGCCGAATGGCTCACCATGACCGCCGACGCGCTACTCGCCCAATCGGCCATCGACCGACTCACCTCACGCGCGCACACCCTGGTCATCGAGGGCCCCTCCTACCGCCAACGACACCGACCCGGAC
>NZ_JAPKFM010000006.1:0-197480 GCF_026262595.1 Gordonia aquimaris
TTCACCGAAGGCCCCCAACACCGTTGGGGGCCTTCGGCATACCCACACCCAGCCCCGCCGCTACAGAAACTGTCCACACCCGCCCGACATAACTGCGCAACATCCACGCACCCCCGAGGGGCGACGTCAAGGCAGGCGTGGGTCGCGGTTTCCGCGATTCTGACCGTTCTGCCGGATCGGCGACACCTGCAGCCGTGATGCCTTAGCGTTGAAGATCACGAGCACTCCGATCCGAAGTCCGCCTTCGTCGAGACGAGGTAAGCCGTGCCGACCGTTCGGGACGTCACCCATCAACTGCTGCGTGAACTCGGCCTGACAACGGTTTTCGGCAACCCCGGTTCCACCGAAGAGACCTTCGTGAAGAACTTCCCGTCCGATTTCCGGTTTGTCCTGGCGCTCCAGGAGGCCTCGGTCATGGCGATCGCGGACGGCTACAGCCAGGGCACCGGTAATCCCGCCCTGGTGAATGTGCACACCGCGGCCGGTTTGGGCAATGCGATGGGCAACCTGATCTCGGCGTCGATGAATCGGACGCCGCTGATTGTGACGGCGGGTCAGCAGACTCGAGAGATGCTGCTGCTCGAGCCGTGGCTGACCAATGTAGAGCCGGAGTTGTTGCCGCGGCCGTGGGTCAAGTGGGCCTACCAACCGGTGCGCGCCGAGGACGTTCCGGCTGCGTTCATGCGGGCCTACGCGACAGCGGTCCAACCGCCGGCGGGGCCGGTGTTTCTCTCGCTGCCGCTCGACGATTGGGAGAAGCCGGCGATCGGGGGCGCTGATGTGCGTACGGTCGCCACCGACGTAGCCGCCGATCCGGTCCGACTGCAGGAATTCGCCACCGCCATCGACGACTCGGACCTGAGTTGGACCTCCTGACCGGATTTTCGGGGTTCGGTTGATTGTTGGTGCTGGTCAGGGCGTTGGTGGCCTCGAATCTCGAGCACTAAATGTGTCGGATATGGTCGGTTGGTGAGCCCGTATGTCCGGAAGGTGAGGACCGCGTCGGGGGCGACCGCGGTGCAGATCGCCGAGACCGTGCAGGGTCGCCGGCGGATCGTGGAACATATCGGTTCCGCGCATACCGAGGCGGAGTTGGCGGCGTTGATCGCGGTGGCCAAAGGCAAGATCGACGCCGGCCAGCAACACCTTGACCTGCAATTATCGGGGGCAGAACAGGTGCGGGCCGCGGGCGAGGCGGTGATCACCCGCTATTCCAGCGAACTGTTGTGGACCACTTTGACCAGCTCGTATCGGCGGCTGGGCTTCGGTGTGCTCGGCGATGACACCTTCGCCGCGTTGGTGTGCGCGCGGCTGGTCGAGCCGACCAGCAAACTCGACACCGGGCGCGTGCTCGACGACATCGGCATCGATGCGCCGCACCTGTCGAGCATCAAACGCGCGTTGGCCCGATGTGTCGACCGCGACTACCGCCGCCAATTATCGAGAGCCTGCCTCGATCACGTCACCGCGCAGGGACCCGGTGTGGCGCTGGTGCTCTACGACTTGACCACGTTGCATTTCGAAGCCGAGGACGAAGACCAGCTCCGCAAGGTCGGGATGAGGAAAGAACGCCGCGTTGATCCGCAGATCACGGTCGGTTTGTTGGTGGCGCGCAACGGATTCCCACTCGACATTCATGTGTTCGAGGGCAATAAAGCGGAGACGACAACGCTGATTCCGGTCATCACCGGTTTCGTCGAACGCCACGAGATCACCGACATGGTCGTCGTCGCCGATGCCGGCATGCTCTCGGCCGCCAACCTCAACGCCCTCGAGGACGCCGGCCTGAAGTTCATTGTCGCCGCACGAACCTCCAAGGCGCCCAAAGAGTTGGAGGAGCATTTCGGGCGGCGCGGCAACTACATCGACGACGGTGGTGTCGTCGAGCTGACCCGAGGCATGGGAACCGGTGCCGATCGCCGCGACCGGCGGGTGGTGTGGCACTACACCTGGGCACGTGATCGCCGCGACAACCGCACCCTCAACGCTCAGATCCTGCGGGCTCAACGTGTGGCCGACAAGGCAGAACCGTTGCGTAAGCAACGATTTGTGAAGATCTCCGGGCAGAAGGTCGCACTCGATGACGAGTCCATCGAGCGTGCCCGCGCCGCGGCCGGCTACAAAGGTTACGTCACCAACATCGCACCGGAGGTGATGGACGGGCATGCGGTGGTCGCGGCCTACCACGACCTGTGGAAAGTCGAGCAGTCGTTCCGGATGGCCAAATCCGATCTGAAAGCACGGCCGATCTTTCACCGCACCCGCGATGCAATCGAGGCGCACCTGACCATCGTGTTCGCTGCTCTCGCCATCGCTCGTGACCTGCAGAACCGCACCGGTATGTCGATCAAGAAGATCGTGCAGACGCTGCGCCGAATCCACACCGTCATCGTCGATGTGGACGGTCACCCCCTCACCGCCCGCACCCCGCTCGACGACGACGCCGAAACGATCCTCACCGCCATCAACGCCAGGCACTAAGGAGGTCCAACTCAGGTCGGAGCGTCCGGTGTTGATCTTCGGCGCAGCGGTCGCCCGGGATCGGGCATGGGATGTCGCGGTGGAGCTCGCGGAGAGGGTCGGGGCCCCGGTGTGGGCCGCGCCGGCATCAGAGCGTGCCCCGTTTCCCGAGGACCATCCGCTGTACGTGGGTGGGCTGCCGTTTGCAACGGGTCCACTCGCTGAACGTCTGCGCGGGCACGACCTCGCGGTGATCATCGGGGCACCGGTGTTCCGGTACTACCCATACGTGGCCGGCCCTTACCTCCCCGACGGCCTGCGTCTGCTGCACATCACCGACGACCCTGCCGAGGCGGCACGGGCGCCCGTCGGTGACAGCCTGGTCTCGAGTGCGGGTGTCGCGATGCAGATGCTGGTCGGCGCGCTGCGGCGGGACCGGCGTGAGCCGGAGGCGTTGACCCCGCAGGAGCATCGGATGGCGCCGCACCCGCCGACGGACGCGACGGCCGCGGATGCGGTGATGAGTGCGCGGCAACTCTTCGCGACGTTGCGCAGTGCGTGCGAGGCGGACACCGTGTTGGTGGAGGAGTCACCGTCGAACCTGGCCGACCTGCACGCGGAGTGGCCGATCACCGAGCCGGACTCCTTCTATACCTTTGCCAGTGGCGGGTTGGGGTGGAACCTGCCTGCGAGTGTCGGGATCGCGTTGGCGGAGAGCGACAGCGGTCGGCGACGAGCGGTGGTGGCCATCATCGGTGACGGTTCGTTCCAGTATTCGGTGCAGTCGATCTGGACCGCCGCGCAACACGGGTTGGACATCCTGTTCGTGGTGCCACGCAACGGCGAGTACGCGATCCTCAAGGCCTTCGCGGAGCTGGAGGACACTCCCGGCGTGCCCGGTCTCGATATACCCGGTATCGATTTCGTGGCACTGGCCACGGCATACGGATGCCATGGTGTGCGGGCGTCGACTCCGGCGGAGGTGGCCGCCGAGGTCGCCGCAGCACGGGACCGTTCAGGACCGACGCTGCTGGAAGTCGCGATCAACGCGGCGGTTCCCTCGTTGCTCTGAACGCTGCGACGGGGCGCTCACGGCGGCGACGCGAGGCGGTCACTCGCGGTCGGGTCCGGGCACCACCAGTAGCGGAACCGCGAGGACGCTCATCATCTTGGCGGCTGTGGCCCCCAAGAACAGCCTGCCCGGTGCCGCGAGTCTGCTCGAACCGACCATGATCATGTCTCCGTCGTGCCACTCGACACTGCTGACCGCCTCCTCGACGTTGCGTCCCTGAGCGAGGGTGGACGCGATCGGTGTCTGATCGGACAGCCGCTTGTGGGCCGTCTCCAACGAAGTGTTGGCGAGGTCCACGGCACGGGCAACCGCCTCGTCGTCAGTGGTGCGGCCGGTGATGTCGTCGCGGGAAACAAGCGACAGCAGGCGTAATGGGAGGTCGCCGCGAGCACTGAGGGCGAGGGCGGTGTCGAGGAGGATCTCGGCGCCGGGGCGACTGCCGATCGCGGTGGTGATCTCGCGAATTCGCTCTGCCCCGGTGTGGCTGAAGCCTCGGGGCGCGAGCGCGACGGGAACCGGTGATGAATGCAAGAGGTCGTTGACGACCGAACCGAGCGAATGGCGCCCGGTGATGCCGCCCCCGGACGCACCGACCACCAGCATCGTGGCGCCGACCCGTTCGATCTCGGTGATCAGGCCGTGGGCGACATGCTCGTCGACCACGACATGCGTTTCTGCGACGACATCGCCGGGCACCAGGTCTGCGGCGCCGGCGACCCACTGTCTGGCCGCTTCGTCCAGCGCCTCGGCGAACCCTGCCGCGCTCGTGATGGTCTCGGGCGGGTCCGGAGGTATGACGACCGCGATGTCCAGTGAGGCGCCGAAGGTCCGGGCAAGGCATGCGCCGAAGGCGACTGCGTCCTCCCCGCCGGGTGTGGCCAGGTAGGCGACGAGCAACTTCATCGTGTACTCCGATCGTGGGCCCGTGAAATCCTACGATGCGACCACTGTGCCACGCAGCGCTGTGGGACACATTCACCGCTGCGGGATGCGTGGAGCGCAATGATGAAACCGTCGCGATGGCCGCCAGAGCGAGGTCAGGCGGCCGTTGATGGGTCGCCGACCTGGGCCAGGATGTCGAACTCGAGGCCATCGGCCTGCGCGACGTACATCGCCTGACGCAGATGCCGTGCCGAGAATCGCACTTCGCCGCGAGGACTCGTATACACCGGCGATTCGCCTGCAGCCCACTCGATCGCCCGCGGATGTGTGGACCCGGCCCGACGGATCAGTTCGTCGAGCAACGTCACGCCCTCGAAGCACGACTCGCCCGGTGAGGTCAGCGGCGGTGCGGCCACCCCGAAGCGCCGCACGTAACGCTGTTCGAAGTCGAGACTGTACGGAGTCGCGAGCGACTCGAAGTACCCCGACACCGAGTAGAGATTTCGCGTACCGCCGTCGCCGGAACCCAACAGCATGTTCTCGTCCATGAGTGATGAGAGCCGTACACAGCGTCCGTCGAGCCCGCGGGCGCCGAACGCACGGTTGAACTGCACTGCGTCCTCGCCCAGGAGCAGCACGAGAACTGCCGTCGCACCGGACGCCTCGATATGGTCGAGAACATCGCCGAACTCGGAGGTGCCGAGTGGGCAGAAGATCTGGGATTGCACCTGCGTCGGCGAGGAGTCGGCATTGAGGTGCGCGGTGACCGTCGCTGCCGTGGCACGCGGCCAGATGTAATCACTGCCCACAACCACCCATCGGCGCGCACCGAGCTGCTGTGACAGCCACTCAAATGCGGGCAGCAGGGCCGCGTCGGGCACCTCGCCGGTCATGAACGTGCCCCGCGCACCTTCGCCGCCCTCGTACACCGCCGTGTAGACGTACGGGATCTCGCCGCGCAGGACACGGACCAACCGGCGTCTTACAGCTGACGTGTGCCAGCCGACCACGGCATCGAATCGGGGGATCGATCCACAACTCGGGCCGAGGTGTGTACTGACGGCGGCGGCGACCTGCTCGACCGGTGCGCCACCGTCGATCGTCGTCACGGTGACCTCGCGACCGAGGATCCCGCCGCGCTGGTTGATCTCCTCCACGGCCAGTTGCGCGCTCGCCGCGCAGGACGGCCCGAAGATCCCCGAGGGACCGCTCTGCGGAATGACCATGCCCAGGTGCATCAGTGTGAATCCTCGTGTGCTGTGGAGACCGATTCCAGTGTGCGCCAGACGCGTTTCCAGCGGGTTTCGCACAGATCAGGTCGTTGCGCGACATTTGCGTCTGTCGGGTGTCGTCCTTCGGAAGCGATCGCAGTGAATGCCGGGTGCTGCTCACCGGGTCAAGTGGGCCAGGCTGTCCCCGAGTGCGAGATACCGGCGAGAGCCGACTGACGTCGCCAAGTCGCGCTCGATCTGCCGTTGGCGATCGTCGACCGCGGCGAGCGCACCGGAGCCGTGCGGACTCAGGAACACCATCACGCGCCGTCGATCCGCGGGGTCGACGCGGCGGTAGACGAGGGCGAGCGAGATCAGTTTGTCGATTGCGCGCGTGGTCGTGGCCGGCGGCAACACGGCCAGACGGGACAGTTCGGTCATCGTGTGTCCGTCGCCCTCTGCCCCGGCGAGGATCACCAGAATCCGCCACTGTTCGGCGGTGACGCCGAGCTCATCGAACACCGGTGCCATCTGGTCCTCGAGGAGCGCGACCGCGCGCAGCAGTTGCAGCAGCATCGGGTCGGGATTCGGGTCAGCGGGCATCGATGCTCTCCTCGGTCGTATCCAAGAACGACAGGTTGTCCCCGTC
The DNA here is from genome assembly GCF_026262595.1 of Gordonia aquimaris. Taxonomy (NCBI): domain Bacteria; kingdom Bacillati; phylum Actinomycetota; class Actinomycetes; order Mycobacteriales; family Gordoniaceae; genus Gordonia; species Gordonia aquimaris. Next base: position 6,275 of record NZ_JAPKFM010000006.1, read on the forward strand.
GCGATCCACGATGATGCGCACGGGTCGCGCGGGGTCTCGGTCGGGCCGGACCATCAGCGTCGCGATCGGCGCACAGAGCTCGTGTCGCAGGACCCGATGAAGCGCTCGCGCGCCGTACCGGGGGTCGAATCCGACCTCGGCGAGCCGTTCGCGTGCGGCCGTGCTGACCTGACATTGCACATTGCGGGTGGCCAGGGAGCGGACCAGGCGGTCGACCTCCAGATCGACGATTCGATGCGCGACGCCGCCGTCGATCGACGTGAACGTGATGACCTCGTCGAAGCGGTTGAACAACTCCGGGTCGAAGAACGCCCGCACCGAATCCAGCACGACGCGGGTTTCGTCCCGGCGTCGGCCGAAGACGCCGTCGAGCGCGTTGCGGGTCAGCAGTCGAGCCGGTTGCTCGCGCCACGGGCGTCGCATGTCGTGCACCTCGCGGGAGCCGAGGTTCGATGTCAACAGCACGATCGCATTACGGAAGTCGATGGTCGTGGTCCCGGAAGCCAGACGCAGGGTGCCGGTGTCGAGGATCTGCAGCAGCGACCGCAGCACGGTGGGGTGTGCTTTCTCGACCTCGTCGAAGAGCACCACTCCCGGACGCGAGAGACTGCCCTCGACCTCGTCCCGATCGAACAGCGTGAACTGTTCCTTGGAACCGGCATAGCCGGGTGGGGCGCCCGACAGTGATGCGGCGTAGTGCTCCTGCGCCAATGAGTTCATGTCGACCCGGCACAGGTTGTCGGCATCCCCGCGGATGTGGTGTGCGACCTGTCGGGCCAGCTCGGTCTTGCCCACCCCGGTCGGACCCACGAGGAGCAGTGACGCGATCGGCCGGTGCGGATCATGCAAGCCCGCCGCGGCAATGGTGACGGCGCGCACGACCGCGTCGACCGCGGTGTCCTGTCCGATGATCGACCCTCGCAGCGAGGCGGCGAGGTAGGCCGGGGAGCGCAGGTCACCGAGGCGGAATCCGTTCGTGGTGTCGAGGTCGGAGAACTTCACCGCGGCGTGTCCCGACATGGTCTTCCTCCTTCGCTTCCGTTTGAAAGTAGATCATCTGCGGCCCGTGCGCCCACCGTGCGCGCGCTTCATGTGATCTCCATGGCGTGGAAACTTTGTGGCAACACCGGACCGGTTACGTGTCGAGCGCGGACAAGCTTCCGTTTGAAAGTAATTTCCGCTACGACGACATCAGTTCACGATCAACCACAACAAGGAGTTGTTATGCGTCACGGCGACATCTCATCGAGCCCGGACACCGTCGGCGTCGCGGTGGTGAACTACAAGATGCCCCGGTTGCACACCCGCGAGCAGGTCCTCGACAATGCCAAAGCGATCGCGGAGATGGTGCGCGGCATGAAGTCCGGGTTACCCGGCATGGATCTGGTTGTGTTCCCGGAGTATTCGACCCAGGGCATCATGTACGACAACGACGAGATGTACGCCACCGCCGCCACGGTTCCCGGCGACGAAACCGACATCTTCTCCACCGCCTGCCGGGAGGCCGGGACCTGGGGTGTCTTCTCGATCACCGGGGAGAGGCACGAAGACCATCCGAACAAGCCGCCATACAACACGCTCGTGCTCATCAACGACGAAGGCGAGATCGTGCAGAAGTATCGGAAGATCCTGCCATGGACGCCGATCGAGGGGTGGTATCCGGGCAGCCAGACCTATGTCACCGACGGGCCCAAGGGTCTCAAGATCTCGTTGATCATCTGCGACGACGGCAATTATCCGGAGATCTGGCGGGACTGCGCGATGAAGGGCGCCGAACTCGTCGTCCGGCCGCAGGGCTACATGTATCCGGCCAAGGACCAGCAGGTCCTGATGGCCAAGGCGATGGCCTGGGCCAACAACTGCTACGTCGCCGTCGCGAACGCCACCGGGTGGGACGGTGTGTATTCCTATTTCGGGCACAGCTCGATCATCGGCTTCGATGGCCGCACCCTCGGCGAATGCGGCGAGGAAGAGTACGGGGTGCAGTACGCGCAGTTGTCGTTGTCCACGATCCGTGACGCCCGCCGCCACGATCAGTCGCAAAACCACTTGTTCAAGTTGCTCCACCGTGGCTACACGGGCGTACTCGCCGGTGGCGATGGCGACAAGGGGGTTGCCGAGTGCCCCTTCGACTTCTACCGCAATTGGGTAACCGACGCCGAGGCCACCCAGCGACAGGTCGAGGCCATCACCCGCGACACGATCGGGGTTGCCGAGTGCCCGGTCTACGACCTGCCGACCGAGAAGGTGATGGAGGCCTGACGATGCAACCGCGCCGGACCCGCTCGTGGCGGACCCGGCGCGGTGGCGCGATGATCTCCCGGTCGGTCGTGATCAGCTGAGGTGGTGGACCTCCTGCAGGCCGTACACCGGCGTCGGGATGCCCTCGTAGCGGGCCTTGAGCTGCAGGGCGAGGTACAGCGAGTAATGGCGTGACTGATGCAGATTGCCGCCGTGGAACCAGAGGCCCGGCTGCTGTGTCGGCTTCCACATGTTGCGCTGCTCGCCCTCCCACGGGCCGGGATCCTTGGTGGTGTCAGATCCCAGGCCCCACACCTTGCCGACGCGGTCGGCCACGTCCTGGCCCATCAGGTCGGCCGCCCAGCCGTTCATCGAGCCGTACCCGGTCGCGTAGACCACCACGTCGGCCGGGAGTTCGGTGCCGTCGGCGAGGATCACGCTGCGCTCGGTGAGGTGGTCGATCTCGCCGTGTTCGAGCGTGATCGAGCCATCGGCGATCAGCTCACACGCGCCGACGTCGATGTAGTAACCGGACCCTCGACGCAGGTACTTCATGAACAGCCCGGAGTCGTCGTCGCCGAAATCGAGATCGAACCCGGCGGCCTCGAGACGATCGTAGAAGTCCTTGTCGCGCTCGCGGATCTGATCGTAGAGCGGAATCTGGAATTCGTGCATGATTCGGTATGGCAGGGACGCGAAGGTCAGATCGGCCTTCTTGGTGGTCATCCCCGACGCCACCGCCTCCTCGCTGTAGAGGGCGCCGAGGCCGATCTCCATCAGCGAATCCGACCGCACGATGTGGGTCGACGACCGTTGCACCATGGTCGTGTCGATCCCGTTCTCCACCAAGGCTTTGCAGATGTCGTGAGCTGAGTTGTTGGACCCGATCACCACCACCTTGCGGCCCGCGTAACCGTCCGGACCCGGATGTTGGCTCGAGTGGTGCTGGTCGCCGGCGAAGACGTCCTGCCCGGGGATCGTCGGCACGTGGGGCTTGCCCGACATGCCGGTCGCGAGCACCAACTGGGTGGGATGCAGCGTCATCGGCTCGCCGTCGCGGTCGATCTCGACGGTCCACTGCGCGGCATCCTCGTCGTAGGACGCCGAGGTGCAGGTGGTCTTGCTCCAGTACGGCACCTCCATCACCTTGGTGTAGAACTCCAGCCAGTCGCCGATCTTGTCCTTGGGTGCGAACACCGGCCAGTTGTCGGGAAACGGGAGATAGGGCAGGTGGTCGTACCACACCGGGTCGTGCAGGCACAGCGACTTGTACCGCTGACGCCACTGATCGCCGGGGCGGTCGTGTCGATCGACCACGATCGAGGGCACGCCGAGCTGACGCAGGCGCGCCCCCAACGCGATACCACCCTGCCCACCGCCGATCACGAGAACATACGGCTGGACGGTCCGGCCCAGCGCAGCCTCTTCATCGTCGCGTTTCTGTGCCCAGGATCGGCGGTCGGGGTCGGAGCCGTGTACGGCACCCATCACCCGGGTCGGACCGGCCGGTTCCGCGTGACCCTTGAGTTCCTGCAACGTCGTGAGCAGCGTCCACCCGAGATCCGTGCCCTGCTCGTCGTCGGGCTTGATGCGCAGGTGCCCGACGCCGCGCCCGGTTGCGGTCTCGAACTCGATGAAGGCGGTGACCACGCCTGTGTCGTCGGCGGTCGGGGGTTCGCTCGTCCGGAACGCGTGCGGAGCGGTGTCGTCGAGACGCGCGTTCAGCATGTCGCCGATCTGTTCGCGACCTTCGACGGTCTTGAGATTCCAGGTGAACGCCACCAGGTCGCGCCAGAAGCTGTCGGTGGCGAACAGGCCGGTCGCGCGGGCCACGTCGCGGGCGACGAGGGCGGCCTCGAATTCGGTGAGCCAGATGTCGACGCGTTGTTGTGGGTCGTTCACGGTCCCGGTGACCGGTGGCTCCAAGGTCTGGGTCATGGTTTCTCCTCGGGTTGACGTTGCTCTGTGTGATCCACAGCACACCGTGCGCCCAGGTTGTGGCGAAAGGGTTGCATCGGGTTGCGACCCAGGGTCGAGCGGCTGCAACCCTCTGCAACCCCGATCGAATTTTGCGGCACGGCTGTGATCCGGAGCACAATCGAGGTGTGTCGACAATTGATGCGCACGCCGGAATCGAGCCCGCGGTGTCCGCGGCCGACGACCCGCGGCACTACGCACAGCTGCTCTGTGCGGTGTACGACGCCGCGATGGCCGGTGAGAAGATGCCCGCTCGGCCGCGATCGGTGATCGGCGAGTCGTGGGATCGCGTACTGCACGCCGGGGTTGATCCCGACGTCGGAGCCGCCGGGGCCGGTCTCGACGTCGCCGACCTCGAGGCCCGCCGACTCGACTCCGGGTTGGCGCCCGTGCTCGACGACCTCACCGCCGGGCTCGACTCGGTGATCGCCGATGGCGACAACATCCTCGTCGTCGCGGATGCGCACGGGCGCGTGCTCTGGCGCAGCGGGGCGCCGCGAGTGATGCACCGGGCGGACAGACTCGGGTTCGTCGAGGGTGCGAACTGGGGAGAGAATGCGGTCGGCACCAACGCCATCGGCACCGCACTGATGTCCGGCCACGCCGTGCAGGTCTTCTCCGCGGAACACTTCGTGCGCACCCACCATTCGTGGACGTGCGCCGGGGCGCCGATCCGGGATCCGCGGACCGGTGATCTGATCGGCGTCGTCGACGTGAGCGGGCCGGCAGCCACCATCCACCCGACCACCGTCGCCCTGGTCGACGTGGTCGCCAAGCTCGCCGAGGCGCGCCTGCGTGACCACCACCGTCGCTCGCTCGATCAGCTCCGGTCCGTCGCGGCGCCGATGCTTTCGCGCCTGAACAGTCCCGCGCTGGCGGTGGACAACGATGGATGGGTGGCGGCGGTGGACGCCGTCACGCCGTGCAGCCGGCTGAGTCTGCCCCGCCATGCCGAGCCCGGCCGGGTCTGGGTGCGGAGCCTGGGAGAATGCGACCTCGATCCGTTGCCCGGTGGCTGGCTGGTGCGGGTCGCGGCGGTGGACTCCGTGGCGTCGGAGACGGTGCTGCACCTCGACTGGCGTGATCGCCGGTCACCTTCGGTGACGGTGACCGGTAGCAGCGGGCAATGGACGATCACACCGTCGCCCCGGCACGCGGAGATCCTGGCGCTTCTCGCGCACCATCCCGACGGCTGCAGCGCAGCGCAGATGTCGCGGCACCTGTTCGGCGCCGACGATCGCACGATCACGGTGCGGGCTGAGATGTCCCGGCTGCGAAAGCATCTCGGTGGATTGCTCGCGGCCAACCCCTATCGCTTCGTGGCTGGTGTCTCGGCTCGGGTCGACCACGGCCCCGACGCGTCCGTCGGCTGACCGGACGCCACCCGGCGCGTTCTGCGCGTCGGGTAACTCGGGCCGGGGCGCGTCGGCTCGCTACATTCGGTGGGTGAGCACCCCTGTCGACGGATATCTCCGCCACATCATGACTCTGTGCGCCACCGATCGGGCGGGCGCGGTCGCCGACTACATTCCCGAACTCACGCGGGTGGACCCGGATGGTTACGGGTTGTCGCTGTGTATGCACGACGGGCATCTCTACTCCCACGGCGACAGTGCCGCGCAGTTCACCATCCAGTCGATTTCGAAGGCGTTGACCTACGCGCTGGTGCTCACGCGGCTCGGTCCGCGGGAGGTCGACGCCAAGATCGGCGTGGAGCCCTCGGGGGAGGCGTTCAACGAGATCAGCGTGGACGGTGCTCGCAGACCGAAGAACCCGATGATCAACGCGGGTGCGATCATGTCCGCGTCGCTGTTGTTGCCGCAGGTCCGCGACGACGACTCCGCAACCCTGGACAGCGAATCCCTCGAGGTCCGGACTGTCGACACCGTCTTCGACGACCTCGTGTCGTTCTATTCGGCATGCGCGGGTCGGCGACTGCACATCGACGACGCGGTCTATCGGTCCGAGAGGCGTACCGGTGCCCGCAACCGGGCGATCGCCTACATGCTCGACAGCTTCGGGGTTCTCGACGCCGATCCGGAGGCGGCGCTCGATCTCTACCTGCGGCAGTGTTCGCTGCGGGTGACCACCGACGACCTCGCGGTGATCGGCTGCACGCTCGCCACGGGTGGAGTCAATCCGCGCACCGGTCGTCAGATCGTGTCTCCGGAGGTGGCGCAGCGGGTGCTCTCGGTGATGACCACCTGTGGAATGTACGACGGCGCGGGGGACTGGGTGTCGTCGGTGGGGTTGCCGGCCAAGAGCGGCGTGGGAGGCGGGATCCTCGCGATCCTGCCCGGGCAGCTGGGAATCGGGGTGTACTCGCCGCGGCTGGATGCGCACGGCAACAGCGTGCGGGGAATCGACACCTGTCGGCATCTGTCCACCGATCTGGGGTTGCACATGTTCAACGTGACGCGGGAGAGCCGGGTGACCATGCGCGCCACCTATGACATCGGGGAGTTCGAGGTCGGCGCGGACTGGACAGAACGCGAGCGCGGCTACCTGCGGACGTGCCGGGATCGCGTGCGGGTCTACGAACTGCAGGGCGACCTGACCTTCTCCGGCGCGGAGGCGGCGATGCGACGCCTGGAAACCGACGCCGACCACTACGACCTGGTGATCATCGACATCTCGCGCATCGGCATCATCGACCCGGTGGCGCGAACGATGGTGTTGTCCTTCAAACACCGACTCGCCGAGCGCGGCCGCAAGGCGATGGTCGTCGACCCCGACGGCGTTCTCCGGGCCAGTGTAGAACGACACCGACATGACCATGTTGTCCCCGATATCATTGCGCCCGAAGCGCTTCGAGGTTTTGACCCGACGTTGCCACACGTGCACGCCACGATGGAGGATGCGGTGAGTGATGCCGAGGCGTTTCAGCTCAAACGTCGCTACAGCCGTGGCGAGATGTTCGGCGGGGCGTGACCGGTGGCGCGGGCGGTCACCGTTAAGCTGACCCCCGTGCGTCTGGTTATCGCGGAATGCCAAGTGGACTATGTCGGCCGTTTGACCGCACACCTGCCGATGGCGAAGAGGTTGCTGCTGATCAAGTCCGACGGGTCGGTCAGCGTGCACGCCGACGACCGTGCCTACAAGCCGCTGAACTGGATGAGCCCGCCGTGCTGGATGACCGAGGCGCCGGTGCCCGACGGGGTCGAGGCCGAGGCTTACTGGGTGGTCACCAACAAGACCGGCGAAGAGCTCCGCATCACCATCGCCTCGATCGAACACGACTCGGCCCACGAGTTCGGGGTGGATCCCGGCCTGGTGAAGGATGGGGTCGAGGCGCATCTGCAAGAACTGTTGGCCGAACATGTCGACACGCTGGGCACCGGACACACACTGATCCGTCGCGAATACATGACCGCGATCGGCCCGGTGGATCTGTTGTGCCGGGATGCCGAAGGGGCGACGGTGGCGGTGGAGATCAAGCGGAGGGGGGAGATCGACGGCGTCGAGCAACTCACCCGCTACCTGGAGTTGCTCAACCGGGATTCGATTCTGGCCCCGGTCTCCGGGGTGTTCGCCGCGCAGCAGATCAAACCGCAGGCCCGCACCCTTGCCGAGGATCGCGGAATTCGGTGCCTGGTTCTGGACTACGACGAACTGCGTGGTGCCGAGAGCACCGAGTTCCGGCTGTTCTGACTCCGGCAGCCGCTCTGCGCAGCCGTTTCGAAGAGCGTCGCCCGTCCGCGATCAGTGCGGGGTCAGCGTGCTGACGCCTCGCCGCCGGCTCCGACCGGGGATGCGCTCGACGACGCACCTGTTCCGTTGGCGCCCGAACGCTTGATCTGCGACTGCGCGGACAGTGCGCGGTTGAGTAGCTCCGCGTCGTCGGTCTCGGTGAGGTCGGCGAGGTCTTGATGCCGTTCGGACAACTGCACCGGCAGCTTGGCCACCTCATCACGGACCCGGCTCAGTTGCTCGGCGATCTGTTTGCGCGCCTGGTCGGCCTGAGCGGCGAGTTCCCGGGATCGCGCCAGTCGCTCGGTGGCGATCTCCTGCGCGGTGTCCTTCATCCGCTGCGCCTCATGGCGGGCCCGGTCGCGCTGCGCGGCGAGTTCGGCATCATGGCGCTCGCGCTCGGACTGGCGCGCGCGGGTGCTCTGCAGCTCGAGTTCGGCCGCCTCGCCCTTGGCCTTGGTGACGATCCGCCGCGCCTCGTCGCGGGCGGCGGTCATCGTTTCCTTGTGTTCGGCTTCCATCGCCGCGGTCCGTTCGGCGATGAGCCGCGCGGCTTCGTCCGCCTCTTCCGCAGACCGTTCCGCCAGCGCGTCGGCGTCCTCGCGGACCTTGCGGGCGTGCTCGTCGGCCTTGGCGATGGTCTTGCGAGCCGTCTCCTGCGCCTCCTCGCGGATGCGTGTGGCGTCGGCCTCGGCATCGTCGCGGGCCATCGCCGCCTCCTGCCGGGCGATCGAGGTGAGCTCGGCCGCCTCGGCGGCGGCGTCCGCGCGGATCTCGGAGGCCTCGTCGGACGCCAGCTGCAGCATGCGACCGAGACGCTCGCTCATCCCCTGCGCAGTGGTCGGCGGGACCGACAGCTTGTCGACCTCACGGCGCAACTCCTCGATCTCGTCGCGGGCTTCCTCGAGGTGCGCGACGAGTTCGTGCGCGTTCGCGGTGGCGGCGTCGCGATCGGCCGCGAGCACCCGCAACTCGGCATCAACCCGTTGCAGATGTTCGGTCACCTGCTCACGGTCGAAACCGCGCATGACGACTGCGAACGGGAGGTTTCGCGGTGCCGGAGCTGACATGCGGCACAGTCTAACTCAGAGGCGAACCGCCGCGACCTCAGGAATCGGTGAGCTGCGGCGATCAGTGCACAGCCAGTTCAGTGCGCTGCGGCACCGGTCGCAGGCTCGACCAATTCCAGCAGTACCCCGCCGGCGTCCTTCGGGTGCACGAAGTTGATCCGCGAGTCCGCGGTGCCACGACGCGGCTGCGGGTAGAGCACTCGCACGCCGGCTGCGGTGAGACGCTCGGTGACGGCATCGACGTCGGTGACCCGCACCGCGAGCTGCTGCAGTCCCGGTCCGTTGCGGTCGAGGAACTTCGCGATGGTCGATTCGTCGTTGAGTGGGGCGAGCAGCTGGATCACCGCGCCGCCAGTGGAACTGGCCGACTGCGGGCCGACCATCGCCTCGATGACGCCCTGTTCGCTGTTGGTCTCCTCGTGCAGCGTCGCGAAGCCGAGATGGTCGAGGTACCACTTCTTGGCTGCGTCGAGATCGGGGACCGCGATCCCGACATGGTCGATGGCGGTGACGAGGTCGGCGATGACGGCGGTCGCCGAGGCTGCGGGGTCTGTTGCTGAGGTGCTCATGTCCTAACGGTAGCGTTGAGGGTAGAAGAAGCTCACAGAGCGGGCGCTCGGTCGGCCTGCTCGGCCGATGTTGGAGGTCCTCATATGTCCACGTCCACCGATCAGTTCTCGACGGTCATCGTCGCCGGGGCGCGGACGCCCTTCGGTCGACTGCAGGGCTCACTCAAGGGTTTCAGTGCCGTCGATCTCGGCGCCGTGGCCATCGAGGGCGCGCTGGAGCGTTCGGGAGTGCCCGCCTCGGCCGTGGAGTACGTGATCATGGGTCAGGTCCTCACCGCCGGAGCCGGCCAGATGCCCGCCCGCCAGACCGCGGTCAAGGCGGGCATCGGGTGGGATGTGCCCACATTGACCATCAACAAGATGTGTCTATCGGGCATCGACGCGATCGCATTGGCCGACCAGCTGATCCGGGCCGGCGAGTTCGACTGCGTGGTCGCCGGTGGTCAGGAGTCGATGACGCAGGCCCCGCACCTGTTGCCCGGTAGCCGCGATGGTTTCAAGTACGGCAACACCGAACTCGTCGATCACATGGCCTACGACGGCCTGTGGGACGCGTTCACCGATCAGCCGATGGGTGCGTTGACCGAACAGGGCAACGACACCGACGGGTTCACCCGGGCCGAGCAGGACGAATTTGCGGCGCGCAGCCACCAGCGTGCGGCGATCGGGTGGAAGAACGGTGTCTTCGCCGACGAGGTGGTTCCGGTCAGCATTCCGCAGCGCAAGGGTGACCCGATCTCGTTCGTCGAGGACGAGGGTGTGCGCGCCGACACCACCGCCGACTCGCTGGCCGGGCTGCGACCGGCCTTCCGTAAGGACGGCTCCATCACCGCGGGCAACTCGTCGCAGATCTCCGACGGTGCGGCCGCAGTCATCGTGATGAGCAAGGCGAAGGCCACCGAACTGGGGGTGGCCTGGCTCGCCGAGATCGGTTCGCACGGCGTGGTCGCCGGACCGGACTCGACCTTGCAGGCCCAGCCCGCCAACGCGATCGAGAAGGCGTGCGCACGGGCGGGTATCACGCCCGCTGATCTCGATCTCATCGAGATCAACGAGGCTTTCGCGGCGGTCGGACTCGCCTCCACCAAGCAGCTCGGCGTCGACCCGGAGATTGTCAACGTCAACGGCGGGGCCATCGCGGTCGGGCATCCGATCGGGACGTCCGGTGCCCGCATCACCCTGCACCTGGCGCTGGAACTGCAGCGACGCGGCGGCGGCGTCGGTGCGGCCGCGCTCTGCGGGGCCGGTGGCCAGGGCGATGCCTTGATCGTGCGGGTGCCCAAGAGTTGAGCCCCGACGGTCTCTGGCGAGATTTCTACTACACATCGTCGTAGTTTTCTGTCCGATTCGGCACAATGGGACACATGTCGCAATTCTTTGATCTCACCACTCCGGCCAAGCGCTTCCGACTGGTCGCCGTCCTCGAGGCCATCACGTGGCTGGCCCTGTTGATCGCCATGTTCTTCAAGTGGGTTCTCGGCCACGAGGAGGCGGTGGCGATCCCGGGGATGGTTCACGGCATCGTCTTCGTCGTGTTCGTGGTGGTCTCACTGATCACCGCAGTGCAGCTGCGGTGGGGTCTGAAGGTCACGGCATGGGCGCTGGTGTCCTCGATCCCGCCCTTCGGCACCCTGGTGTTCGAGTGGTGGGCGCAGCGCAATGGTCATCTGGCCGAGTTGTCGGTGGACACCACGCCGCAGCGCGTGGCCGCCTGAGGAGTGGTGGCGCGATGATCGTCGCCTTCAGCCTCAGCCCCTCCGGAGGCGATGCCGTCGACTCGGACGGCGGGATGAGCGCTGCGGTTGCTGCGGCCGTGGCCGTGGTGCGCGAATCGGGGTTGCCCCATCAGACCACCGCGATGTTCACCTACGTCGAGGGCGAGTGGGATGAGGTGATGGCGGTGGTCAAACGTGCCACCGACGCCGTCGCGGCCCAGGCGCCGCGCGTCGGCCTTGTCCTCAAAGCCGACATCCGTCCGGGCCACACGGACGAACTCGCCGGCAAGGTCGCCCGCGTCGACCGGCTGCTGGACTGAACCGGCAGCCGGACTGACACGATGGCGCCATGAGGTCCACTCGCGCCGACACGACGACTCGTGACCGCCGAGCGCGCACCGCGGCGTCCGCGGTCTTTGCCCTCAACGGTTTTCTGGCAGCGATGTGGGTCGCCCACATCCCGGTGATCGTGAATCGGACCGGGGTGTCGGAGGATCAGCTCGGCGCCTTGTTGCTGTTGCTCGGGGGCTGCGCGTTCGTCGGCATGCAGGTGTGCGGACCGATCATCGATCGATGGGGATCGAAACCAACTACAACAGTCGCCGCAGCCGTGCTGTCCGCGGTGATCCTTGGCCCGGTGGCCGCGCACGACCTGGCGACCCTGGCCCTGGCGCTGGCCGGGTTCGGTTTCGCCAACGGTGCTCTCGACGTCTCGATGAACGCACAGGCAGTGGCCGTCGAGCGGCGGTACGACCGGCCCATCATGTCGTCGTTTCACGGATTCTTCTCCATCGGCAGCCTCATCGGCTCGGGCGTGGTGGCACTCACCCTCTGGCGTGATGTCGGTGTCATTGCCACGGTCGGTGCGGCCACGATCGTCGGGTTCGCCGTCGCCGCGATCACCAGTGCACACCTGTTGGTCACGGTGGATGCCTCGATGCGGACACCGTCGGGGTCACGGCCGGCCGAATCGTCTGGCCGCTGGTGGCGCGGGATCGATCGTCGGCGACTGGTCCTGCTGGCGGCGGTGGCATTCGCGCTCATGCTTGCCGAGGGCACCGCTTACGACTGGAGCGCCCTGCACGTGGTCGACACGTTCGGTACTGCCGAATCGCTCGGCGCGGTGGCCTTCGGTGCGTTCAGCGCAGCGATGACCGTCGCGCGATTCGGGATCGATCCCATCGCGGCGGCGGTCGGACCGATGGTGGTGGTGCGCGTCGGTGCCCTGATCGGCCTCGTCGGCATGGGGATGGCTGTTCTCGCGCCGTCAGTGGGATGGGCGATCGCCGGATGGAGTGTGTTCGGTATCGGCCTGGCCGGGCTCATCCCGCAGATCTTCACCGCTGCGGGCAACCTGACGACCGAATCGAGCGGACGCGCCATCTCCCTGGTGGTCGGATGCGGTTACCTGGGAATGCTCGCCGGTCCGGCGGTGGTCGGGTTCATCAGCAGCCGTACCAGTCTCGGCATCGGCCTGCTCGTCGCGGTGGGTGCCCTCGCCTTTGCTGCGGCCGCGGCGGGCGTGGTCCGTGCACCGGCCGCCGCGGAAGCTCCCCGCGATCGCGGCATGACACACTAGAGGGGTGACTCGACCAACGAATCGGCAGCAGGCGGCCGCAGCCGCCCGGCAGCAGGCGGCGGCCGTCGCCATGTCGGGAGCGGTCGACCTGACCGCCCTCAAGGAACGTGCCGACGCGCAGCGACAGCAGGCGCAGCGCCCCAACCAGACCCCGCGCCCGGCACCGTCGACCGACGACGGTGCACCGGCCTCGGGAGCTGCGCATGGCGGGGCAGTCCTCGACATCACCGAGGCAACGTTCGAGACCGAGGTGCTTGCGCGATCACAGCAGCAGCTCGTGCTGGTGGACCTGTGGGCGGAGTGGTGCGAACCCTGCAAACAACTGTCGCCGGTGCTGGAGAAGCTGGCCGGGCAGGCGCAGGGAAGCTGGGTGCTGGCCAAGGTCGACGTCGAGGCCAATCCCCGGATCGCGCAGGCGTTCCGTGCCCAGTCCATCCCGATGGTGGTGGCGATCGCGCAGGGGCAGCCGGTCGCGGCGTTCAACGGCGTCCGTTCGGAGGCCGAGATCTCCCAGTGGGTGGGGGAGATCCTCTCCCAACTCGGTGATGTGCTGCCCGGCGCCGCCCCAGTCGACGCCGAGCCGGAAGCCGACGATCCGCGCATGGTCGCCGCCGAGGAGAAGCTCAACGCGGGCGACTTCGCCGGTGCGCTCGACGACTATCGGGCGATCGCCGAAGCCGAGCCGCAGAACGTGGAGGCGGCATCGGCCGCACGCAACCTCGAGTTCGTGCTGCGCGCGCAGGCCCATGACCCGGCCATCGTCGATACCGCCGCGCCCGCCGACGTCGACGCTCAGCTGGCGGCGGCCGACGTACTGTTGCTCGCCCAGCAGCCCGAGGCCGCCTTCGACCGGATCATCGCGGTCGTGAAGGTCACCGCCGGCGACGACCGCACTCGCGCGCGTACCCGGTTGCTGGAGCTGTTCGAGCTCTTCGACCCGGCGGAGCCATTCGTCGTCTCGGCGCGCCGGAAGCTGGCCACCGCGCTCTACTGATCCTTATCCGTCGACTGGGCGCCGTTTCTCGTTGACTGGGCGCCGCTTTTCGTTGACTGGGCGGCGTTTTCCGTCGATCGGCAGCCGAGGAAGCTTGGTTGCGATGCCCTTCGTGACGGGCTTCCGCAGGCTCCGGCCGTCATCAGGGGGCGGGGGTGACGGGCCCGGCCCTCCTGTGAGCGGGTGGTGGTTGCGGGGCGTTCGCGGGTGTGGCCCTCGTCAGGGAGTGGTGGTGGGATGAGCCTCCGCGGGCGCCAGGAAGACGGCCGAGTTGGCGGGGATCGTCACCTGCGCCGACGTCTCGCGCCCATGCCAGCCGGGTCCATCGGCGACGACACTGCCGAGGTTGCCCTTGCCCGCCCCGCTGTAGTCGGTCGAGTCGGTGTTGAGGACTTCGTTCCAGGTCCCCGACCGGGGTAGCCCGACGCGGTGGTCGGCGCGTTCGCTGCCGGAGAAGTTGAACAGACACGCCATCACCGAGCCGTCACGGCCGAACCGCAAGAAGCTGATCACGTTGTTCGCGGTGTCGTTGGCGTCGATCCACTCGTAGCCGTCAGGGGTGGTGTCCTGGCTGTAGAGAGCGGGGCTGGCGCGATAGACCCGGTTCAGATCGCCCACCAATGCCGAGATGCCGGAGTGGAGTTCGCCTTCCCATCCCTCCATCTGGAACCAGTCGAGGCTGCGGTTGTCGGCCCACTCACCGGTCTGACCGAACTCCTGGCCCATGAACAGCAGTTGCTTGCCGGGGTGCGCCCACATGTAGGCCAGCAGCACCCGGACCCCGCTGGCCTTGGTGAACGAATCGCCGGGCATCCGGCTCCACAGGGTGCCCTTGCCGTGCACCACCTCGTCGTGGGAGATCGGCAACACGAAGTTCTCGCTCCACGCGTACATCAGCGAGAAGGTGATTTCGTGGTGGTGGAAGCTGCGATGAATCTGGTCGCGACCGAGGTAACCGAGGGTGTCGTGCATCCACCCCATGTTCCATTTGAAGGTGAATCCGAGGCCGCCGAGATTGGTCATCTGGGTCACGCCCGGCCACGCGGTGGATTCCTCGGCAACGGTGACCACGCCGGGAAAGTGCTTGTGCACCGTCGCGTTGGTCTCCTGCAGGAACTGGACGGCCTCGAGGTTCTCGCGCCCACCGTAGATGTTGGGTCGCCACTGGCCGGCTGGCCGGGAGTAGTCGAGATAGAGCATCGAGGCCACCGCATCCACGCGCAGGCCGTCGATGTGGAACTGGTCGAACCAGAACAGCGCGTTGGCGACCAAGAAGTTGCGGACCTCGCGCCGGCCGAAGTTGAAGACGTAAGTGCCCCAATCCAACTGCTCGCCGCGCATGGGGTCGCCGTCTTCGTACAGTGGGGTCCCGTCGAAGCGGGCCAACGCCCAATCGTCTTTCGGGAAATGCGCCGGTACCCAGTCGACGATCACACCGATGCCCAGAGAATGTAGGTGATCGATCAGATAGCGCAGGTCGTCGGGAGATCCGAAGCGTGCGGTCGGTGCGTAGTACGAGGTGACCTGATAGCCCCACGATCCGCCGAACGGATGCTCGGCGACCGGCAGGAACTCGACGTGGGTGAAACCCTTCTCGACGAGATAGTCGCCGAGTTGGTGTGCGAGTTCCCGGTAGGACAGACCTGCACGCCATGACGCGATGTGCACCTCGTAAACGCTCATCGGTTCGGCTGCGACGTCGGTGGCCGCACGACGGGCGATCCAGTCGTCGTCGGACCAGGTGTACGACGATTCGCCGACCACCGAGACCGTCGACGGTGGTGGCAGTGTCTGCCGGGCCATCGGATCGGCCTTGTCGCGGATCACGCCGTCGGCGCCATGGACGCGGAACTTGTAGCGCATACCGGCGGCGACATCGGGGATGAACACCTCCCAGACACCGCTGCTGCCGATCATCCGCATGGGTGCCTGCCGGCCGGTCCAGTTGTCGAAATCGCCGATCACCGCGACACCGTGCGCATTGGGCGCCCACACCGAGAAGGCGGTTCCGCGTACCTCGCCGTCGGGCGTCGTGTATGAGACGATCCGTGCGCCGAGGACATCCCACAGCGACTCGTGGCGACCCTCGGAGAACAGGTGGATGTCGAGTTCGCCCATACTCGGCAGGAACCGGTAGCCGTCGGCGACGACGTACTCGTCATTCCCGCCTCGGGCGTTCGGGTAGGTCACCCGAAGTCGATAGTCGATCAGATCCGAGTACGGCACCGCGACCACCCACAGGTCGTCGCTTTGGCGCGCCATCGGGTGATCGACCCCGCCGATCACCGCGACGACGGCCGTGGCGTCCGGACGCAGCGTCCGCAGAATGGTCCATCCACCCGACGCCTCGTGCGCGCCGAGGAAGGCGTGCGGGTCGGGATGGGTCAGGCTGAACAGTCGGCGCAGGTCGTGATCCGACGCCGAGGGTTCCGGGCGGGGGCCGTTGTCGGTGGTGGTCACATCAACCTCACTGCATCCGGTAGGCGAGTCGTCGGGCCGCGGCGGTGTCCAGGGGCGGGAGTGCGAGGATGTGCGCCACCGCATGCCATGGCTCCAGCTGCACGTAATTGGCCTGCCCCCAATGGAACTCCTGACCTGAGACCTCGTCGACGACGGTGAAACGGTCCTGCCATTCGAAGCCCAGCGCGGGCATGTCCAGCCAGACGGTCGAGCTCTCGGTACCGAACGGGTTGAGGTTGATCACCACGATGACCCGGTCACCGCTGACCGGGTCGAATTTCGAGTAAGCGATGAGCGCGGAATTGTCGATGTGGTGAAAGGTGATGTGACGCAGTTGCTGCAATGCGGGATGGCGCCGTCGGATCTCGTTGAGGCTGGTGATCCACGGCTCCAACGACTCGCCTCGGCTCGTCGCGGCCTTGTGGTCGCGCGGCCGGAGCTCGTACTTCTCCGAGTGCAGATACTCCTCGCTGCCCTCGGCGACGGCAACGTGTTCGTACAGTTCGTATCCGCTGTACACACCCCAGGTCGGTGCGAGTGTGGCGGCCAGCGCGGCCCGCAGCGCGAACATGCCCGGACCGCCGTGTTGCAGACTGGCGTGCAGGATGTCGGGCGTGTTCACGAACAGATTGGGTCGTGCCTCATCGGCGTGGTCGGCGATCTCGCGTCCGAACTGTTCGAGCTCCCACTTCTCGGTCTTCCAGGTGAAGTAGGTGTAGGACTGTGTGAAGCCGATGCGGGCCAATCCGTACAGGCGCGCCGGTCGGGTGAATGCCTCGGACAGGAACAGCACCTCCGGGTTGCGCTTTTTCACCTCGGTGATCAGCCACTCCCAGAAGTTCGGGGGTTTGGTGTGCGGGTTGTCGACGCGGAAGATCTTGACACCCAGGTCGACCCAGCCGAGCACCATCGTCAGCACCGCCCGATAGAGGCCGTTGCGGTCGTTGTCGAAGTTCAGCGGATAGATGTCCTGATATTTCTTGGGCGGGTTCTCCGCGAACGCGATCGTTCCGTCGGGCTGGGTGGTGAACCACTCGGGATGTTCGCGGGCCCACGGATGGTCCGGTGCGCATTGCAGCGCCAGATCGATGGCAACTTCCAGGCCGAGTTCGGCGGCCCGGGCGATGAAGTACGCGAAATCCTCCCGGGTACCGAGCGCCGGATGGATGGCGTCGTGACCACCCTCGTCGGAGCCGATCGCCCACGGTGAGCCGACATCGTCGGGACCGGCGACAAGCGTGTTGTTGCGGCCTTTGCGGTTGACCTTGCCGATCGGATGGATCGGCGGCAGATAGACGATGTCGAACCCCATCCCCGCGATGCGCGGCAGGTCGTCGACGGCGGTCAGGAACGTTCCGTGCACCGGGTGGCCCTCGTTGTCCCACCCGCCGGTAGACCGCGGGAAGAACTCGTACCACGATCCGAACAGTGCGCGCCGGCGATCGACCCACACCCGGTAAGACCGCGATTTGGTCACCAGTTCGCGGACCGGATAGGTCGTCAGCAGGTCGGCCACCTCGTCGGAGACAGCGAGGTTGATCCGGTTCTCCACCCGGCGGCGGCGGGCGCGCAACTGGTCGATGGCGTCGTCGAGGATCTCCAGGGCGTCGACCGGCACCACATCGCGGGCATCGGTGAGGACCCGTGCGCCGACCTCGAGGTCGTTGGCGAGGTCACCGGCTCCCTGGCCGGCATCGACCTTCTTGAGCACCGCGGACCGCCACGTCGTATATGGGTCACTCCACGCTTCGATCCGGAACACCCAGTAGCCCACGGCGTCGGGGACGAAGGCTGCGTTGAACACATCGGGTTCGCTCGCCGGTTCCATCCGCACGTCCAGGCTGCGTCGATCGGGACCGTCCACATGCACGGTCACCCCGATCGCGTCGTGACCTTCCCGCCACGCCGTGGTCGATATCGGGATCAGCTCACCGACAACAGCTTTCGCCGGCACTTGCCCGGCGGACACCAGAGGCGCGATATCGTCGATCCCCATCCGCCCGATCACCGGCGGCCTCCTCTCATCCAACCCCTGACATGACCCATGTCCGCGGTGCTCGGTGGCGCCGGCGTCCCTGCCCGTCTCAACCGTAGGGGATCTCGGCCAGTCTGCCCAACGCAGAACGAACCAGATCACCATCGGTCGTGCGCCAGAACGGCGGCAGCGACGCCAGCAGGTATCCACCGTATCCGGCGGTGGCGAGTCGGGAGTCCAGTACGGCGACGACACCGCGGTCGTCGGTGGAGCGCAGCAGCCGTCCCGCGCCCTGGGCCAACAGCAGCGCCGCGTGGTTGGCGGCGACCGTGAGAAACCCGTTGCCGCCACGCGCTTCGACGGCCCGCTGCCGGGCGGTGAGCAGTGGGTCGTCGGGGCGGGGAAACGGGATACGGTCGATCACCACCAAACTGCACGACGCACCGGGCACGTCGACGCCCTGCCACAACGACAACGTGCCGAACAGGCACGTCTGCGGGTCGTCGGCGAACTTCTTGACCAGCGAGGCGGTGGTGTCCTCGCCCTGGCACAGCACCGGCTGATCGCAGCGCGCCCGGATGGCCTCGGCGGCCTCGCGGGCCGCGCGCATCGACGAGAACAGCCCGAGAGTACGTCCGTCGGCGGCGGTCACGAGACCGGCGAGTTCGTCGAGTGTCTGCTCGGCGATCGCGTCACGTCCCGGTCGCGGCAGGTGGCGGGCGACGTAGAGGATCGCCGACTTCGGGTAGTCGAATGGTGATCCGGCGTCGAGTCCACGCCAGCGCGGCGGAGCGTTGTCGGCGGGGGCGGGCGCGCCGTGTGCCATGGCGCCGATGTCGGCCACCCGCGGCGCCTCGGATTGCGGATCGGCGCCATCGGTGTCTCGGCGGCCTGCTGCCGGCAGACCCCAGGTCGCGGCGAGCGCGTCGAAATTGCCGCCGATCGTGAGGGTGGCAGAGGTGAGCACCACGGTGGCGTCGGCGAACAAGGAGGCGCGGAGCAGTCCGCCGACCGACAACGGTGCAATGCGCAGGATCGCCCGGGTGTCGCTACCGACCCGGTCGTGGGCGACCCACACGACATCGCGCCGTTTCGACTCGTCGGGGTTGTCGAATGCACCGAGCAGGCGCACGACGGTGTCGTGGGCGTCCTCCAACGACGTCAGTGCCGCCGAGCGGGCCGCGGCCGATTCGTCGGCGCCGCTGCTGCCGGGCATGCGCACCGGACCGATCTCGTTGCGGGCGAGCCACAACCGATCACGCAGGCTCGCCAGGGTCTCGGGTACGCCCGAGGGGAGCCGGGTCCACTCTCGTGGCGGCAGCTCGGTGAGCAGTCCGTCGAGCATCTCCGCCGCACCCAGCAGTGCGTCGGTGGTCTCGTCGCCGAGCAGCTTGCCGCAGCGGCGGGCGACCAGTGTGATGCCGGCCCCCGACAGCTCGGCGGTGGCCACCGACGTGATGCGGTCCACGAGCTCGTGGGCCTCGTCGATGACCACTACGTCGTGTTCGGGGAGGATATTGGCCGGACTGGTCGCGTCGATGGCGAGCAGGGCGTGGTTGGTGACGACGACATCGACCTGGCCCGACGCGCGGCGCGCCCGTTCAGCGAAACAGTCGTCGGCGTAGCTGCAATTGCCGGCGCCGAGGCATTCTCGAGCCGAGACGCTCACCTGCCGCCAGGATCGGTCCGAGACCCCCGGGGTCAGGTCATCGCGATCGCCGGTCTCGGTGTCCGACGTCCATTCCCGCAGCCTGGTCACCTCGCGTCCGGTGCGTGACAACTCGAACGCGTCGAACAGCTCGCTCGCCGGTTCCTCCGCGGTTCCGCTGTGGATCTTGTTCAGGCACAGATAATTTCCGCGTCCCTTGAGAATCGCGAAAGTGGGTTCGCGACCGAGTGGGCCGGCCAGCGCGGCCGCCACCCGCGGCAGGTCACGTTCGATCAGCTGTCGTTGCAGCGCGATCGTGGCGGTCGACACCACCACGGTGCGCCCGGAGACGATCGCGTGACGGATGGACGGGATCAGGTAGGCCAGCGATTTTCCCGTTCCGGTGCCCGCCTGGACGGCGAGATGTTCGCCGGTGTCGATGGCGTGGGCGACCGCTGAGGCCATCCGGACCTGGCCGTCGCGCCGGCGTCCGCCGAGGGCGGTGACGGCGCTGTCGAGCAGTGAGGTCACCGAGGGGGTGGAGGTCATGTGGTGGTTGTCATCCGATGCCGGAGGAACCGTCGTAGAGCAGGTCGCCGTCGAGTGCCACACCCGCCGAACGCATCTGTTTGAGCGCTTCCTCGGCGGTTTCGGAGGCAACGGCGGCGGTGAAATTCAACAGCACTCGGGTGTCGAAACCTTCGCGGACCGCGTCGAGTGCGGTCGCCCGAACGCAATGGTCGGTGGCGATTCCGGCGATGTCGACGTGGGTGATGCGTCGGTTGCGCAGCCAATCGGCCAGTGCGGTGCCGTCGGAGTCGGCACCCTCGAAGCCCGAGTATGCGGCAGTGTAATGGCCCTTGTCGAAAACCTGCTGTGCGACGGTGTGGTCGAAGTCGGGATGGAAGGCAACGCCATCGGTACCGACCCGGCAGTGCGGTGGCCAGGAGTCGACGTAGTCGGGTTTGTCGGAGAAATGATCGCCGGGATCGATGTGGTAGTCGCGGGTGGCGACCACGGTCCGGTAATCGCCAAGGATCTGGGTGATGGCGCGCGCTACGGCCGCGCCGCCGTTGACGCCCAGCGCTCCGCCCTCGCAGAAGTCGTTCTGGACGTCGACGACGATCAGGGCGTGGTCTTTGGGGGCGTGCTCTGCCATGACTGTGCGGGTGTCCTTCCTAGCCGAGTACGTAGCGGGTGGGCACTGCTGGATCTCCGTGCGACAGGCCCAAACCCTCCCACGGCAGGCTCACCAATGCATCCGCGAGGTGTGTGCGTCCGTCTTCGAGTGTCGGCAGAGCGCCGACCACCTCGCCGTTGGCCACCAACGGGATCTGCAACGGCCGCAACGATAATCCATCCACCGACGGCGGCTCGTCGACGGAGCGGTAGAGGATCTCCTCGACGATCGTGCCGGACGGTCGTGCGGCACGCACCGCGCGTTTCGCGCCACCTTTGGACTCTTTGTGGCTGGCCCGTTTGGCCACCGGCATTCCGTCCACCTCGACGAGCTTGTAGATCATGCCAGCGGTTGGTGCGCCGCTGCCGGTCACCAACGACGTGCCCACCCCGTAGGTGTCGACGGGTTCGGCGCGCAGCGACGCGATGGCGTACTCGTCGAGGTCGCCGGACACCACGATCTTGGTGTCGGGGGCGCCGAGCGAATCGAGTTGTTCACGCACCTGACGCGCGAGCACTCCCAGGTCGCCGGAGTCGATGCGCACCGCGCCCAAGCCGGTCCCCGCGACTTCGATCGCGTTGCGGACGCCCTGGGTGATGTCGTAGGTGTCGACGAGCAGGGTCGTACCGACGCCGAGGGCCTCGACCTGCGCGGCGAACGCCGCTTTCTCGTCCGGTCCGTCGGGCCCGGTGAACCCGAGCGTGAAGGCATGCGCGGCCGTGCCGGCGCTCGGGACGCCATAGGTGCGCGCGGCCTCGAGGTTGGAGGTGGCAGCCACCCCGGCCAGATAGGCCGCGCGTGCGCTCGACACCGCCGCACGTTCGTGGGTGCGGCGCGAACCCATCTCGATGATCGGCCGGCCGGCAGAGGCGCTGACCATCCTGGCGGCGGCCGACGCGATCGCGCTGTCGTGGTTGAGGATGGACAGCACCAGCGTTTCCAGCAGCACCCCTTCGGCGAACGTCGTCCGCACGGTCAGGATGGGGGAGCCGGGGAAGTACAGCTCACCCTCGCGGTATCCGTCGATGTCTCCGGAGAAGCGATACTCGGCCAGCCAGCGAACGGTGTCCTCGTCGAGAAAACGGCTGACCACCGCCAATTCGTCCTCACCGAAGCGGAACCGCGCCAGTTCTTCGAGCAGTCGGCCGGTGCCGGCGACGACGCCGTAGCGGCGACCGTCGGGCAGTCGGCGCGCGAAGACCTCGAAGACGCACGGCCGATGCGCCATCGGATGGCGAAGCGCTGCCGAGACCATGGTGAGTTCGTACTGGTCGGTGAGCAGGGCGGTGTTGTCGACGGTCACAATCGCTTACCCTATGTCGTATGGCGCCTGACGAGACTAGTGCGCACGAGGCTACCTTCCAGGGCGAGCGAAGCGACGGGAGATTCCACAGCGAGCGAAGCGACGGGGGTGGGCCCGGAGGTGCCACCGTTGCGGACCCGGAGGTCGCGGAGAACGCCGCGGCCCTCGATCGGCCGTGGGTCACCATCGTCTGGGACGATCCGGTCAATCTGATGCGCTACGTCACCTTCGTATTTCAGAAGGTCTTCGGCTATTCGGAGTCGCACGCCAATCAGCTGATGATGCAGGTCCACACCGAGGGGAAGGCCGTGGTGTCGGCCGGTGAGCGCGACAAGGTGGAAGGCGACGTCCGCAAACTCCACGCGGCCGGGCTGTGGGCGACGATGCAGCGGGACAGCTGAGCGGGGAATCGGCAACCACGTGCGAACTTGGAAACGTAAGGGCCGCGGCTCGTCGCTGCGTATCTGCTCACAACTCGATCCTCATGAGGTCGAACTGTTGGTGTCGATGATCGGCTCGATGCAGGAGCTCTTGACCGAACGCGACGCCTCGGCACCCCGCGACGAGTTGTCGGAGATCACCGGGATTCGGGTCGGGCACACCGAAGCTCCCTCCGACGTCACGCTGGGGCGGCTGCTACCGGACTTTCATCGGCCCGACCAGGATCGGCAGCTGTCGGCCGATGTGGTGAACGGAGACGTGAACAGTGCGCTGCGCAGTGTGCACGAGCCGCACATCATCGAGGCCAAGTTGACTGCCGGGCAGGTCGTGCTCGAGACCTTGCCGCGCGGTGGTGGCGATCTGGCGCTCACCGAAGAGCAGGCGATGCAGTGGTTGACCGCGCTCAACGATGTGCGGCTCGCGTTGGGCGCGATGCTCGGCATCTCCGAGGACACGCCGGATCAACTTCCGCCAGAACATCCGCATGCCGCCCACCTCGACGTGTATCACTGGCTCACGGTCATGCAGGAATTGCTGGTCGAGGCATTGATGTGACCAGGTCGTCACACGCGGGCGAGACTCTGGCCCCTGCCGGCAACCGCATCACCGATGTCGCCGGCATCGAGGTCGGTCACGCATATCGGATCGACGACGACGCGGTGGTCGCCTCGCCGGACGACGGTGTCGAGGGTCGTGGCTGGGCCACCGGTACCACCGTGGTGCGGATCGCTTCGTCCGCCGCGACGTGCGCGGTCGACGTGCGCGGCGGCGGCCCCGGTACGCGCGAGACGGACCTTCTGGACGCGGTGAACACGGTGCAGACCGCGCACGCCATCGTGCTGTCGGGCGGGAGCGCATACGGTCTGGCGGCTGCCGACGGAGTGATGGCCGGTTTGGAGGAGTCGGGCAGCGGACTGGCGATGGACACCGCGGGCCACGTGGTGCCGATCGTCCCGGCCGCGGTCGTCTTCGACCTTCCGGTGGGGGCATGGGATCACCGGCCCGATGCCGCGTTCGGGCGTGACGCGCTGTCGGCGGCGTCCGTGGAGGTGGCTGTGGGCAGTGTCGGCGCGGGTGCGGGCGCGCGGGCGGGTGCCCTCAAAGGTGGTGTGGGGACCGCGTCGATCGTCATCGAGCACGGGCCGGCGGCCGGCGTCACCGTCGGTGCGTTGATGGTGGCCAATCCGGTTGGTGCGGTGATCGACCCGGCGACCGGGTTGCCGTGGTCGGTGACGGCCGCCGACGCGGCTCACCACGGGCTGGTCGCGCCGGTGTCTGCGGAGATTCGCCGTTACGCCGAACTGGCGGCCAAACAGACCGTGCTCAACACCACGATCGGCGTGGTCGCGACCGACGCGGCGGTGGACTCGGCCTCGTTGAAGCGTGTCGCGATGGCCGGACATGACGGGCTGGCCAGAGCGATCGTGCCGGCGCATTCACCGCTGGACGGCGACACGATCTTTGCCGTCGCCACCGGTGACCGTCGGATCGAGCGGGTCGCCGAGGTTCCGGCGGGGATGAATCCCGACGTCGCGGTGGTGGCAGAGGTGAGTCGGGTGGCCGCGATCGTCGTGCAGCGGGCGATCGTCAACGCGGTGATCAGTGCGCGGTCAGTGGCGGGAATTCCTTCCTTTGTCGAGGTACTGCCGTCGGCGCTGAGCTGAACGGTCGCGAGGTCGAGCGCCGCAGTTCGATCCGAGAGCTTGGATGCATGCTTGCATGCAAGATGGTGCTACGGTGCTTCGCATGGCTAAGCAAGCCCTCAATGCCGTCGACCTGGCGTACTCGACGGTTCGTGACCGGATCGTCACCGGCGAGTGGTCCGGCGGCGAACTGCTCAGCGAGGTTGAGATCGCCCACGAACTCGGCATCAGCCGGACCCCCACGCACGAGGCCTTTCTGAGGCTCGGCGCCGAGCAGCTGCTCAGGTTGATCCCGCGTCGGGGAGCGGTGGTGACCCCGGTCGATCCGGCGGAAGTCTCGAATGTGTTGGCCATGCGCGAGGGCGTGGAATGTGCTGCGGCCGGGCAGGTCTGCGTAGCCGGGGGCCCGAGCGATTCCGAGCAGACGGCGATCCGCGACAACCTTGCTCGACAGGCGCGTTGTGTCGCGCAATCGGACCTCGCCGGTTTCGTTGTCGCCGACGACGAGTTCCATGCGCACATCGTGGCGGCCTCGGCAAACCCCATCGCCGTACACTTTTACGAACAGCTCCGAAGCCGCCAGCAGCGATTGCGCAATGTACTGCTGGCGGTCGATCCGGCCAATCTGGCGGCGGCCCATGATGACCACATACAGCTGGCCCAGGCGCTGTTCGACGGAGATCGGTCGCGATACCGTGAGCTGCTCACAGCGCATTTCGCTCGGTATCGGGGTGCGATATGACTGTGCGGGAACACATCTCGGTGTCGGCAGGCACTTCGGATGCGAAGACGACTCGTCCGTGGCTGCTGGTCTTCGGCGCGCTGTTCGTGTGCGCGTGGTCGGGCAACCAGTTCAGCCCGCTGCTGCTGATGTATCGCGACGTCGAACACTATTCGGCGGCCACGGTCACCCTCTTTCTCGCTGTGTACGTTGCGGGTCTGGCGCCGGCACTGGTCGTTGCGGGGGCGGTCTCCGATCATCAGGGCCGGCGGCCGTCGATGATCGCGGGTGTGGCCTTCGGCGTGTTGGGCAGCCTCTTGCTGGCCTTCGACGAGTACGGGCAGGTCCCGATCATCCTCGGACGGTTGTTCGCAGGGATGGCGGTGGGCACGGCGATGACGGTCGGGTCGAGCTGGCTCAAGGAACTCTCGATGGCGCCGCACGACGTCGGCGTTGACGCCGGTGCGGGCGCGCGTCGGGCGTCGCTTGCCTTCACACTGGGCTCCGCCCTCGGGGCACTCGTCGCCGGCTGCATCGCACAGTGGGGCCCCTACCCACAGATCCTGCCGTTCGTGGTCCACATCATTGTCACCATTCCATTCCTGTGGGTGCTCCGGCGACCGCCCGAGACGGTGACCGCCGGGCCACCGGCCCCGCTGTTGGCCCGGCTGCGGGTCACGTCCGTGCGTCATCGACGGTTCGTTCGTGTGGTGATGATCTGTGGGCCGTGGCTGTTCATCGCCTGCGGTCTGTCCTACGGGTATCAGCCGGTGCTCCTGGCCGATGCCGCAGGAGGTTTGGGCCTGGCTTACGCGACACTGCTGAGCGTGATCGCGCTGAGCTCAGGCGCGCTCATCCAGCCGGTGGCCCGCAGGATCGATTCACACTCGAGTGCGCGTGGACTCATCGTCGCGCTGCTGACCCTGGTCGGCGGGCTTGCGGCCATGATTCTCGCGGTCTCCACGGAGGATCTGTTGGTCGGCGTGGCCGCCAGTGTGGTACTCGGCTGCGGTTTCGGCATCGGCCTGGTGTCCGGGCTGATGGAGGTGCAGCGGATCGCGCCACCACACGAAATGGCGAAGCTGACCGGGGTGTTCTATGCGGTGGCTTACACCGGATTCGCGGCTCCGACCATCCTCGCAGCCCTGACGCCGCCCTTCACCACCATCGGGTTGTTGCTGATCCTCGCGGCGTTGCTGGGGGTGTCGTTCGCCGTCGTGCTGAACGGTTCCCGGAAACATCTGCCGTCGCGCGACTGAAGTGGCTTTCGGCGTTTCTGCCCCTCCGTTTGGTGGACGCGGGGGCCTATTGTGCTTGGGGAACCGCACGCAGCGCGGAGTCGTAGTCCGGCTCCTGGCCGATCTCGGGGACCAACTCGGTATAGGTGACGATGCCGTCGGCTATCACCACGATCGCACGCGCCAACAACCCCGCCATCGGTCCGTCGGCGATGGTCACCCCGTAGTCGGCGCCGAACGTGTCGCGGAACGCGGACGCTGCCGTGACGTTCTCAATTCCCTCGGCGCCGCAGAATCGCTGCTGCGCGAACGGCAGGTCGTTCGAGACACACACGACAGCCGCCCCCGACTCGCCGACGCGTTCATTGAACGTACGCACGCTCGCGGCGCACACCGGAGTGTCGACGGAGGGGAAGATGTTCAGGACCACTGGTTGCGACCCGAAGTCGGCGCTCGTCAGCGATGACAGGTCGCCGCCGGTCAGGGTGAACTCCGGAGCGCGTGAGCCGACTGTGGGCAGGTCGCCGACGGTGTTGATCGGGTTGCCGCCCAATGTGATCTGTGCCATGGAGACCAGTGTGCCAAATTGTGGACGAAGCTCGTCGAGCCGCCGGGTCCGTATACCCGGCCGGTCGGCGGGGAATAGCGTGGTCGGCGGCGACGTTGTCGTTGACCGTGCAACCGCACCCCAAAGCGGTGACCGACAGCGGTGGAGCAGGAGGACCACGAGTGTTGACGATCAGCCAGGAACTGGTTGATGCGATGGTCGCGCATGCGCGTGCCGACCATCCTGATGAGGCCTGCGGTGTGATCGCGGGTCGGGAGGGTTCGGATCAGCCGGAGCGGTTCATCGCGATGATCAACGCGGAGCGGTCACCGACGTTCTACCGCTTCGACTCTGCCGAGCAACTCAAGGTCTGGCGAGAGATGGACCGGCTCGACGAGGAACCCGTGGTCATCTATCACTCGCACACCGCGACCGAGGCCTATCCGAGTCGCACCGACATCTCGTATGCGAGCGAACCCAACGCCCACTATGTGCTGGTGTCCACGCGGGACGCCGAGAACGCGGAGATCCGCAGCTATCGCATCGTCGATGGCGTGGTGACCGAAGAACCGATCGAGATCAGGAGCTGAGCCACCATGGCCGTAACCGTGTCCATCCCGACCATCTTGCGCACCCACACCGGAGGTGAGAAGCGTGTCGAGGCGAACGGTTCGACACTGTCGGAGGTCATCGACAACCTCGAGTCGGCCAACCCGGGCATCAAGGAACGCCTGGTCGCCGACGGCAAGCTGCACCGATTCGTCAACGTGTACGTCAACGACGAGGACGTGCGGTTCTCCGGAGGTCTCGGCACCGCGATCGACGACGGCGACGACGTCACGATTCTGCCCGCCGTCGCCGGCGGCCAGTAGGCCGTGGCGCGCTACAACTCACTTATCGATTCGGTCGGGCACACCCCGCTGATCGGTCTGCGGAGACTGTCACCACGGTGGGACGCATCGGACCCGAGTGATCCCGACGGCGGTCCGCACGTGCGGCTATGGGCGAAACTCGAGGACCGCAATCCGACCGGCTCTATCAAGGACCGCCCCGCCTTGCGGATGATCGAGCAGGCCGAACGGGACGGTTTGTTGTCGCCCGGCTCCATCATCTTGGAGCCCACCAGCGGCAACACCGGGATCTCGTTGGCGATGGCCGCCAAACTCAAGGGCTATCAGCTGATCTGTGTCATGCCCGAGAACACCTCGGAAGAACGCCGATCGCTGTTGACGATGTTCGGCGCGCAGGTCATCTCGTCGCCGGCGGCGGGTGGCTCCAACACCGCCGTCGCCATGGCCAAGCAACTGGCCGCCGAACACCCCGACTGGGTGATGCTCTATCAGTACGGCAACGCGGCCAACATGCTTGCCCACTATGAGGGCACCGGCCCCGAGCTGTACACGGATCTGCCCGAGATCACCCACTTCGTGGCGGGCCTCGGGACCACCGGAACCCTGATGGGCGTGGGTCGCTACTTGCGTGAGCAGAACCCCGACATCGAGATCGTCGCGGCCGAGCCCCGCTACGGCGACGAGGTGTACGGCCTGCGCAACATCGACGAGGGCTTCGTGCCCGAGCTCTACGACGACGCAGTGCTCACCCGCCGCTTCTCGGTGCAGGGGGTCGACGCCGTGGCCCGGGTGCGTGAACTGATCGACACCGAGGGCATCTTCGCCGGGATTTCGACCGGAGCCATCCTGCAGGCCGCGCGCGGCATCGGCCGCAAGGCGATGAAGAACGGTCAGCGCGCCGACATCGGGCTGGTGATCCCGGACGCGGGATGGAAGTATCTGTCGACCGGGGCGTACGAAGGTAGCCTGGAACAAGCAGAGCAGGCCCTCGAAGGCCAGCTCTGGGCGTGATCGCACCGACAGGAAGAGCCATGACCGTCAATCCCGCGTCGCCTGGCACAGCCACCACGGGCGACCGCCCGCTCTGGCAGCGGTCGGTGATCATCATGGCCGCGATCACCGCACTGATGTTCGTGATCGAGGGGATTGACGCGGCCACCAATTACGATCTCGACCAGGCGGGTATCGTCCCGCGTCAGGTCGACGGGCTCGACGGCATCCTGTGGGCGCCGTTCCTGCACGACGACTGGGCTCACCTGTTCGCCAATCTGGTGCCGGGACTGGTGTTGGGCTTTCTGCTGCTGATGACGCGGCGGTTCGTCATCGTCACCGCCATCGTCTGGTTGGTGTCGGGTCTGGGTGTCTGGCTGTTCGCGCCGCCGTACACGGTCACCGTGGGTGCCTCCGGGATCATCTTCGGCTGGCTGACCTACCTGCTGGTGCGCGGGTTGTTCAACCGCGACATCTGGCAGATTCTCGGCGGGGTGGTGTTGTTCCTCATCTACGGCTCGATTCTGTGGGGAGTGCTCCCGACGAATCCGACCGTGTCGTGGCAGGGGCATCTGTTCGGTGCCATCGGTGGCATCCTGGCCGCCTGGTACCTCGCCGACAGAGACCGTCGCAAGGCCAAGAAGTCTGCGCCCCAGCAGTTCCCGGGGGTGCGCTCATAACGGCACAACAGGCCCCCATCGGCATCTTCGACTCCGGTGTGGGTGGTCTGACGGTGGCCCGCGCCATCATCGACCTCCTGCCCGACGAGGACGTCGTCTACATCGGTGACACCGCCAACGGTCCCTACGGCCCGTTGGCGATCCCCGACATCCGGCGGCACGCCCTGGCGATCGGCGATGACCTGGCCGAACGGGGGGTGAAAGCGATTGTCATCGCGTGCAACACCGCCTCGGCCGCCTGTCTGCGCGATGCCCGCGAACGCTACGCGCCGATTCCGGTGGTCGAGGTGGTCCTGCCGGCGGTGCGGCGTGCGGTGGTGGCCACCAAGACGGGACGCATCGGCGTGATCGGGACGCAGGCAACGATCGCCTCGCGTGCGTACCAGGATTCGTTCGCCGCGGCCCGCGACGCGGAGATCACCGCCGTGGCGTGTCCGCGTTTTGTCGACTTCGTGGAGCGCGGGATCACCAGCGGGCGCCAGATCCTCGGTTTGGCGCAGGGCTACCTCGAACCGCTGCAGCAGGCCGACGTGGACACCGTGGTACTCGGGTGCACCCACTACCCACTGTTGTCAGGGGTGATCCAACTCGCGATGGGCGATCAGGTGACCCTGGTGTCCAGCGCCGAGGAGACCGCCAAAGACCTCTTCCGGGTACTCACCGAGCTCGATCTGCTGCACCCGCACGGCGATCGCGATGCGGTACGTGAGTTCCGGGCTACCGGCGACCCGGAGTTCTTCGCCCGCCTGTCGACCCGCTTCCTCGGTCCCACGATCGGACAGGTGCAACACCTGTAATTCGTGAGCAGATTCTCAGCTCGCGCCCAGACCATCGTTGGACACTCGTGACCCGTAGCCGGACATCGCGGCGCCGCGGCGTGGCACAGTAGGGCGTATGCGTCTCACCGTCCTCGGCTGTTCCGGAAGTGTGGGCGGGCCCGGGAGCGCCTGCTCGGGATACCTCGTCGCCGTGGATGGACAACGACCGGTCCTGATGGACTGCGGACCCGGGGTCCTCGGTGAACTGCAGAGCCGCGTCGATCCCGTCGACGTCGACGTCATGCTCAGTCATCTGCACGCCGACCATTGTCTGGATCTGCCGGCCATGCTGGTGTGGCGTCGGTACGCGCCGAATCCGGCCGGCAACCGGGCTCGCCTGTACGGGCCGTCGGGCACCGCGGTGCGCGTGGGGGCGGCGTCGGCCGAGGTCGCCGGCGAGGTCGACGACATCTCCGACACCTTCGACGCGGTGGAGTGGCAGGACCGCGTCGATGTTGAGCTTCACGGTCTCACGGTCACCCCCGTCCGGGTGAACCATCCACCCGAGACCTACGGGCTGCGGGTGACCGGGCCGCAGGGGCAAGTGGTGGCCTTCAGCGGCGATACCGGGATGTGTGACGAGGTGGTGGAGGTCGCCGAGGGAGCCGACGTGTTCCTGTGTGAGGCCACCTGGACACATGCACCCGACGAGCGGCCACCGAACCTGCACCTGTCCGGGTATGAAGCCGGTCAGATCGCGACGAAAGCCGGTGTTCGCAGCCTGGCGTTGACGCACCTCGCGCCCTGGTTTGATGCCGAGGAGATTCTCGCGGAGGCGAGGTCGACCTTCGCCGGGCCCGTCGACCTGGTGCGGCCCGGACGGGTGTTCGACCTGGTCGAGTGAGCGCGCTCCCGCCTCGATCGGCGCGGGAGGCCGATCGTTACAGTTGGATCCGTGACCACACGAGCTGACGGCAGGGCCGACGACGAACTGCGACCGATCACCTTCACCCGCGGGTTCACCTCGCATCCGGCGGGGTCGGTGCTGGTCGAATTCGGCGACACCCGGGTGATGTGTACGGCCAGCGTCACCGAGGGCGTGCCGCCCTGGCGGCGCGGTTCTGGATTGGGCTGGCTGACCGCCGAATACGCGATGTTGCCGTCGTCGACTCATGAGCGCTCCAGTCGCGAGTCGGTGAAGGGGAAGGTGGGTGGCCGCACCCACGAGATCAGTCGGCTGGTGGGGCGCTCGCTGCGAGCGTGCATCGACCTGGCCGCCCTCGGAGAGAACACGATCGCCATCGACTGCGATGTGCTGCAGGCCGACGGCGGAACCCGAACCGCGGCGATCACCGGCGCCTACGTCGCGCTCGCCGATGCCGTCACCTATCTGAAGGCGGCCGGGCGACTGAAGGACCCGCAGCCGTTGTCGTGCATGATCGCCGCGGTGAGCGTCGGCGTGGTGGACGGCCGGGTCCGTCTCGACCTGCCGTACGAGGAGGACTCCCGCGCCGAGGTCGATATGAACGTGGTCGCCACCGACGCCGGCACGCTCGTGGAGGTGCAGGGCACCGGTGAGGGCGCCACCTTCCCGCGCGCCACCCTCGACAAACTGCTCGACATCGCGATGGTGGGCACCGACAAGCTCTTCGAGGCGCAGCGCGAGGTGCTGGCCGAGCCCTATCCGGGCACCTTGCCCAGCCCGTCCTGATGTCGACAGTGCTGGTCGCGAGCCGAAACGCCAAGAAGCTCGCCGAACTGCGCCGCGTCCTTGACGGTGCCGGTATCACCGGTGTCGACGTAATCGGACTCGATGCGGTCGCCGAGTACCCGGAGGAACCGGAAACCGGCGCGACCTTCGAGGACAACGCGCTGATCAAAGCCGTCGCTGGTGCGCGCGCGACCGGAATGACCTGTCTGGCAGATGATTCGGGATTGTCCGTGGACGCACTCAACGGTATGCCGGGGGTGCTGTCGGCACGATGGAGTGGTCGCCATGGTGATGATCGGGCCAACAACGATCTGTTGCTGGCTCAGATCGGCGACGTGCCCGACGAGCGTCGTGGCGCCGCCTTTGTGTCGGCATGTGCGTTGGTGACCCCGTCCGGCGGACAGACCGTGGTCCGCGGCGAATGGCGCGGCACCCTGTTGCGGGCGCCGCGGGGCGACAACGGTTTCGGATACGACCCGTTGTTCGTGCCCGATGATGACGTGGCCGCCGGCCGGTCGTCGGCGGAATTGTCGGCCGCCGAGAAAGACTCGTTGAGCCACCGCGGAAAAGCGTTGGCGCAGTTGGTGCCCGTCCTACGGTCGCTGGCCGGCTGAGATCGGCCCGTCGTCGGCGCCGCGATGTACGGCAAGCATCCTGGCGACCGAATCCGGCCAGCGAAAGCCGCTCGCGCGTCGGCGGGCCGCCCACTCCCGTTCCGGTCGGGGTAGTTCGAGGACCTGTTCGATGGCGGCGGCGAATCCGGCGGGGGTGTTGTGGGCCAGCGCACCGCACGTGGGATCCACCAGGCCGGCAACGGCGGACGAGCGTGACGCGACGACGGGTGTGCCCGACGCCAACGACTCCAACGCCGAGAGACAGAAGGTCTCGTGGGGGCCCGGTGCCAAGGAGATCTCGGTGGTCGCCAGCAGGGCGGCGACCTGCCGACGATCGGCGACGTGACCGAGGAAGGTCACCGGCAGGCCCCGGGCGGCGCGTTCGAGCGAGGGACGGCGCGGCCCGTCACCGGCCACGACCAGATGCACCCGGCGCCGTGCGGAGTGGAGTTCGGCGATCGCTGCGATGCTGCGGTCGGCGCGTTTCTCCGGCGACAGCCGTCCGCAATGGGTGATGAGTGTGGTGGTGTCGTCGGCGTAGCGCGCGCCGACATTGGGGTCGGCATGGCGCGGATCGAATACGTCGAGGTCTACGCCTAGTGGAGCATGTCGGACATTGGTGGCGCCGATCCTCCCGAATTCCGCCGCGGCGAAGTCAGTGGTACACACCACGGCATCGAAGGAGCGGGCGGTGCGTCGGTTGGCCTCGTCGGCCATCGACCGGGCCGCGGCACGGGGCAGCACCATCCCGAAAAGTCGATCCAGGCGTTCGTGCGACACCATCGTCGAGTGGACGTCACGCGTGCGTGCCCACTGCCCGAAGCCCCGCAACGTCAGGCGATCCGACACCTCGAGGGCGTCGGGGCGCATGTGCCGCAGAATGTCGGCGACCCGGCCGGGAGGTGCCACCCGGTACCCGCCCGACATCGGGAGCCGCGGCGCACGCACCGACACCCGATGCACGCCGCTGGCGAGGGTCTCGGCGCCGTCGTGAGCCCCGGGCACCACCAATACGACCTCGTGGCCGGCGGCCACGTAGCCGGCGCCCCAACGATCGACCGCCGTGCGGAGTCCACCGGATCGGGTGCCGTAGAAGTTGGCCAACTGCACGATGCGCACGCGCTCAGTGTTGTCCGCAGCGCGTGAACGCACGACGACGACGGGGTCACGCGATGGCGATCACCTGGTGAAGCTCTGGCGACTCCGGTCCATCGGAGGCGCCGACGAGCTCGCGCGCGCCGGCTGATCACACGCGCGTTACGTTGCGCGCGCGAAAGGGAATCGCACGCGCGAGAACGTCACAACCCGTACTGGGTCTTCACTTCCTTGGTCCGGACGTGTTCAAACCAGAAGGACAGGAACGGGATGGTGCCCGCGATACAGGTGAGGATGATCTTGCCGAGCGGCCACCGCACCTTGATGGCGAGGTCGATGGTGAAGATGAGGTAGACGAAGTAGACCCAGCCGTGCACGATCGGAACGAAGTCCAGTGCGTCGACGTCGAAGCCGTACTTGAGCACCAGTTCGGCGACCAGCAGCAGCAACCACAGACCGGTGATCCAGGCCAGCACGCGGTAGCGCAGCAGCGCACCACGAACCTTGGCCACGGGCGTTCCGGTGGTGGGGTCGGTCGTCTCGGTCACCTCGGGCGTTCCTCACTGCTCTTCTCGGATGTGTCAGACCTGTCCAGGTCGGCCAGATAACTGTTGTACTCGGCCAGCGTGGCGTCGTCTCCCGCCGACGATGCGCCGGTCAGCGACGACGCGCTCGGGGTCGAGGGCCGATCCGGCAGGATTCCCGCCGGGATCTCGGTGGGTCCGCTCGCCTCGTTGGCCGCCTTGCGTTGTTCGTCGGGGTCGCCCTCCAGCACCACGAAGCGTCGGTACGCCCACAGCACGGCTACGGCGAAGGCGGGCCACTGCAACGCATAGCCGAGGTTTTGCGCCGTGCCCGACGACGACTCGTAGCGATCCCACTGCCACCACGCGAGCGCCAGGCACGCGGTGGCGGCAACGACCACCAGCGCGATGAGCGCCGGACGATGTCGACGTCCGGGGGTGGCGGAACCAGATGACATACCATCGACGGTACCTGGCCAGCACTGATCGTCCCACGGGCGGTAGGCTGTCTCGGGCGCCGGTGTGGCCGGCGACACGCGCGAGTGGCGGAATTGGCAGACGCGCTGGATTTAGGTTCCAGTGTCTTAGGACGTGGGGGTTCAAGTCCCCCCTCGCGCACCACCGGTCGTCGCCCCCGACGATGCGGCCTCAGGGTTTCGTGCGTCCCGCCACATGGTGTCGACGGCAGAGCGCTCGGTACATGACCGGTCCGTCGCCGGTGTCGCCGACCGCGACCACCTCTCCCGTGCGGGCAATCTGTCCGTCGACGATGCGCGCGTTCAGAAACGCCGGCCGCCCGCACCAGCACAGCACGATCGCCTGCATCCGATGCACCTCGTCGGCGATCTCGACGAGACGAGCCGAACCGGAGAACAGTATCGACCGGAAGTCGGTGAGCAAGCCGAAGGCGAACGCGTCGACGCCGCAGTCGTCGACGACCCGCGCCAGCTGCTCCACCTGCTCGGGCGTCAGGAACTGGGCTTCGTCGCACACGAGGTAGTCGAGTGGGTCGTGGAGGTGCCGATCGGTGACGATGGCGTACACGTCGTCATCGGCCCCGAGTGCCAGAGCCTGCGCGCGCAGGCCGATGCGACTGGTCACCACCGGTTCCGCGCTGCGGTCCATCGTGGTCAGCAGTAGCCCCGATCGTCCCTGCTGCCCCTGATTGAAGTGGGTCTGCAAGGCGAAAGTGGACTTCCCGGCGCCCATCGGCCCGTGATAGAAGATCAGCTCCGCGTCACTCGCCGTCATCGACACGATGATGCCGCACACACCGCCGGCGTGCGCGGCATCATCGATCTGGTCCATCAATGGTCAGTGCTGCACTCGCGACCGGGTGACGAACCACAGCGCGCCCAGCGCGAACACCAACTCCGCTGCGGTCGTCGCCATGAGCACTGTCATCTGCGAGCCAGCCATTGTGCCCGTGTCCTCGCCCATCGCGTCGGGGACCGCGGTGGCCATGCCGTGGTGATGTTGGTGCACCCCCGCCGAACCCGACCCGCCCATCGCAGTGAGATGGATGGCTAGCATCGCCGCCGCCATCACCGCCGTGGTCGCCCATGCCGGTGCCGACGGTGTCCGTACCAGATGCACACCGCAGGCCACGCAAGCGATGGTCATGGCTACCGAGAGCACGTCGGCGAGCGGTCGGAGATGGCCGAGTGCGCTCAGATGTGCGCCCGCGGAGACGAGCGCCATCAGCAGGGCCATCACGCCGGCGATCCGCGGACCGCGGGTGGCGCGGACAACGGGTGCGGCGTGACCGACGGCCACGAGGTCAGCTGCCATGACCATGGCAGTGCTTGGCGGTGGTCGGCGGAACGTTCATCACCGGGCTCGCGTCGCTGAAGTTGTAGGGCTTGAGCGTGAAACCGGCGTAGTCGGTCGGCATGATCGGCCAGTCCTCGGTACGCGGGAAGTGGGTCAGACCGAAGGTGTGCCACACGACGATGTCCTCACCGTCGAGGGAACGGTCGGCCGACTGATAAGCGGGTAGGCCGCCACCCATAGCACTCTGATTGACGAAATCGCCTGCCGCATAACGCTCCTTGGCGTCATAGCGAGTCACCCACAGCTGTTTGGTGGTGAATGCGGCGCGCCCGGCGATCGACGATGCGGGGTCGGCCAGCAGGGTCGGGGTCTGCTCGGCGTGCAACGCATAGGCGGGATGATGGCCCATTCGGCCGGTCTTCTCGGTGTTGAGAATGTGCCAGGTCCGGCCGGTGGCCGCGTTGGCATCGCGGGCACCGTCGGCCTCCGACCCGATCCGGGTCTTGGCGACGGTGAACGCGTTGCCCCACGGATTACCCTCGCCCATGGGCACTCTCGCCGCCTCGACCTCCTCGACGGCGTTGCGCACACCGTCCACCGCCATGTCCAGCCGGGCACTGAACAGATGCTGGTGGTACGGAAGTCCCAATCCGGGTGCCACCAGGCTCTGGTAGTCCGAGCCCTCCTCCGGGTAGGCGGCGGTGAACGCGATGCCGGTGAGCTTGGCCTCGAGTTCGATGGTGCCGTCGAGGTAGAGGTACCAGTAGAAGCCGTAGTCGTAGTTGCCGACTGTGGTGAAGAAGCTGATCACCAGGCGTCGTTGCCGGCGTACCTCGCTCATCCCGGTGAAGATGTCGGTGTGCTTCCAGAGGGTGCCGTAGTCCTCCTCGTGCATGCAGACTGCGTTGGAGATGGTGCGTGGGCTGCCCTGCTCGTCGGCCAGGGTGGCGTCGAAGTAGTAGATCTCTCCGAGGCAGTCGCACCCCAGCGTCAATTCGTTTGCGTAGCGGCCGAAGACGTATTCGCCGGTGTCGAAGTAGTTCTGCCAATACCGGTTCGGCGACGGGTCACCGTAGGGCACCACCATCTCGTTGATGGACGCGCGATACATCACGTCGCGCCCCTGGTAGGTGAGCTTGCGTAGGATCAGGCCCTCGCGCTGATCGTAGGAGATGTCGAGGCTCCAGTTGGTCCACTCGATGTGCTCACCGTCGACGGTGAAGCTGGGGCCCTCGGGTTGGGTGATCTCGATCGGCTTGAGCCCCTCCAACGGCGGACCGGCGACCTCGGGGGTGTCGAAGTTGCCCGACTCGGCGGGCACGTCGAAGATCCGGTAGTCGACGAGGTCGACGATCTCGGGGTTGATGATGTCGACGTAAGCGCACAACCCGTCGACGGGGTGCGCCCACGGCAGATCCTTCTCGTGGTCCTGCACGAAGGCGAAGGACCGGATGATGCGGCGGCCGGCCTCGTTGGGATTGTCGTAGGTGCCTGCCGACAACGGCACGGCGACCGTCTTCGTTGGATCGACGCCGCGTTTGCGCAGCGCATCGTTCCACTGCGGTTCGCCCGCAAGGAATTCGGCGACGATCTCGAACTCGGCGTCGAGGATGGGGAGTTGTCCGACCTCTGCGTCGACGTTCTCGACGCCGAGGACGGTCGCGTCGGTCAGCGAGACGATCGCATCGGTGGCGGCGCCAGAGGCCATGTCGAGCATCATGACCCGGGCCCGGCGGCCGGGGGTGGGTCCGTCGCCGGCCTCATCTGCGAGGACCTCGGCCTTGTCGGGCTCCTCGAGTCCGACGTACACGAACCGGGTGGTGGTGGCGACGTGCCCGGCTTCGGTGAGGATGCTTCGCGCCGAGATGATCTCGTCGGCGGTGAGACTGGACAGCGGGTTGGTGACGACAGTGGGGGTGTTGTCGACTGCGGTCATGATTGGAGTTCCTTTCCGGAGATGGAGTGCGAGCGGGGATCGAAGTCATCACATGGCGATCGCCTCGGTGAGTGCGCCGTAGGCGACCGGGTCGCGGCGTCGGATCAGCAACGCCTGCCCGACGCCGATCGCCACCGCAGCCACGACCAGTGCGATGAAGAGGTCGGCGAGGCCGGCCGAGCCGCCGATGAGGGTGGGGAAGTTCGCGACCACGACGAGCAGGATGCCGACCAGCCCGACCAGCCCGATCACCGGCGCGATGGCCGTCTGCCAGAGACCGGCATCGGTACGGTGGCGGCGAAAATAGGCCAGCACCGCCAGACAGGTCAGGGCCATCAGGACCACGATGCCCAGCGTCGCGACGCCGGAGAACCAGGCGAACACCTGGAGTTCCGGATCGAGCCCGCACGCGGCGAAGACGACGATCAACGCCGCGGCCGTGACGCTCTGCACCAGCGACGAGCGGTGCGGGGAGGCATGAGTCGGATGCACGATACCCAGTCGCGACGGCATCGCGGTGGCACCGGCCATTGCATGCTGGTAGCGCGAGATCACGTTGTGGAAGCTGAGGATGCACGCGAACAGGCTGGTGATCAGCAGGACGTTGATGGTGGTCGACGCCCACCCGCCCAGGTAGGTCTCCGCGGTCGCCATGATCATGCCGGACGGGTCGGCGGCCGCGGCCTCGACGACATTGTCCGGGCCCCAGGCCATCACGAGTGCCCACGAGGAGAACGCGTAGAACGTGCCGATGAGTGCGACGGCCACATAGGTGGCTCGGGGAATGGTGCGGTCCGGGTCGCGGGCCTCGTTGCGGAAGATCGCGGTGGCCTCGAAGCCGATGAAGCCGGCGACCGCGAACATCAATCCGATACCGGGGGCTCCGGAGAAGATGGCGTCGGGGGTGAACGATTCCAGCGACAGCCCCTGGTTGCCGCCCTGCACCATGATCGCGATGTTCAGGATCAGCACGATCCCGATCTCGGCGATGAGCAGCACGCCGAGCACCTTGGAGCTGAAGTCGATGTTTCGGTAGCCGAGCAACCCGGTCAGTGCCGCCACCGCGAGGCTCAGCACCCACCATGGGATCGACGGGCCGCCGAGGTCGATGATCGCTGAGTTCAACAGGGTGCCGATCAGTCCGTACACCGCGGCCTGCACCATCGTGTACGTCAGCAGCGCCAGATGTGCGGTGCCGAGGCCGAGGGGCCGTCCGAGGCCATGGCCCACGTAGGTGAAGAAGGCGCCCGGCCGGGGCAGGTGGCGGGCCATGGTGGACAGGCCGACCGCGAACAGCAACAGCACGATCGCGGTGACGACGAACATCGTCGGGACACCCGGTCCGTTGCCGAGCAGGAAGGCGATGGGTACGCCGCCGCCGACGACGGTCAGCGGTGCGGCTGCCGCGACGACCATGAAGACGATCGCGCCGACGCCGAGCGAACCGGTCAGCGAACGAGAAGGTGTGCCGGGGGATGTGGGTGCGGCGATGCCGGCGGCATCGAGTGAAGCCATGGAGGTCTCCGGGAGTCTGGCCGAGGAGGCGCGGAACGGGAACCGACCGAAGTCGTGCGGGCAGCGTCGCCCGCTGGTACTGAGCATCCGGGCCTGGTGTCGCCCGTTGTTTGCCGCGGCGTAACAGAACACGATGGTCCGGTGGAACTCCGTGGCGCCGGCAGACCCACTCGACGTCACGGCGAGCACATCACCGGGAAACCTGCGCGAAACAGGACCGGCTTAGCGTCCGCGTCTGTGTCCGGACCATCTGCTCGCCCACGTCGCGGCCTCGTCCTCGGGGCGCGCAACCGGTTGTCCGGATTGGATCGTCGCTCCCTCGGCGTGACGGACGTCGTCGCGCACTCGGTGGCGGTCATGGCGCCCTGCGCGGCCGGCGCCACGATCCCGATGCTCGTGATGGAGGCCGGTGCATCGCTGGTGTGGAGCGTGCTCGGAGCAGTTGTCCTGGCTGGTCTGGTCGCGATTGTATTGCGCGAGTTCGCCTCGCGCATGGCGGCGCCGGGCGGTCTCTACACATTCGCCGCCAAGGGACTCGGACCTGTGGGCGGCATCGTCACGGCCATCGCGATGGTGCTCGGGTACGGCGCACTGGGGGTCTTCGCCCTGAGTCAGTCGGCCTTCTTCACACTGAGTCTGCTCGGCAGGGACCATCCTTCGTCGATCGAGGTCGGGCTCGCGGTGATTGTGCTCGGCGCTGCGATCGCCGCGACGCTGGTGCGCGGCATCCGATTGTCGTCGCGGGTGGGTCTGATCACCGAGGCGGTGGCCGTCACCGTCGTGCTCGCCGCGATCGCCGTGCTGCTGACGCGTCATTCGGCGTCCCTGGACCCGGCGTCGATCGTCGCAGCCCCGAGCAGCGTGGGCAGTCTGTGCGTCGGCATCGCGATCGCCACCTGCGGTCTGATCGGCTTCGAGAGCGCGACCACGGTGTCGGTGGAAGCGCAGCGTCCGTTGCGGGTCGTGCCGGCGGCGATCATCGTGTCGCTGTTCCTCGGCGCGCTGGTCGTGTTGATTGCGACGGTCGCCCAGGCGGCCGGGACGTCAGTCCTGGCCGCCGTGTCGGCATTGAGCGACGGCAACTTCGACGTGATGGCGGATTCGGTCGGGGCCGGGTGGGTGGTACCGATCATCAACGTCGGCATCATCGCATCATTTGTGGCCTGCACACTCGCGACGACGACCTCGCTCGCACGCACCCTGATGTCGCTGGCGCGCGAGGGGATCGTCGACCACCGGCTCGGTCGGACCCGTCCGCGATTCAAGACGCCGGCGGTCGCGATCCTCGCATCGGTCGCGGTGATGAGTGTGGTGGCCGCGGGTGCCGCGATGTTCGGCGGATCAGCGGAAGCGGTACGCAGTTCCATGGCCGCGACACCCTCGATCGGCTTCATCACCGCCTACATCGTCGTCGGTATCGCCTGCCCCCTGTTCTTGCGGCGAACGGGCGAATCGCGACCGGGCATCACCGTGATCGCGGTGACCGCGACCGGACTGTTCGGGGCGGTGCTGGTCGTGTTCGTGGTGATCAGTTTCGGCACCGACCGGGCCGGCGGCGTGATCGCGGCGCTGTGCTGGTATGTGGTCTCGGCGGTCGGTGCACTCGCGTTGTGGCGCGCCCGTCCCTGGGTGGTGGCCCGCGTCGGTATCCACGAGACTCCGGTGCGGGCCGATGTGTGGCGCGGTCATCGTCGACCGGAGGACGCGACCTTGGCCGGCCCGCGGCACTCGGGTCCGACGTGAGCCCGGCGTTCGGCGGCGACTCGTCGTCGCGGTCGGTGATCAACGCGCTGCGCCTCATCGAGGAGGTGGCCGATCTGGGACCGGGAGTCACCGCGGCCGAGTTGTCGCGCAACCTCGGCCTGTCGAAGTCTGCCACCTATCGCTTGGTCAACCTGCTGTCCCAAGAGGAGTACCTGGTCCGCACACCGGATCTGGGCGGGTTCGCGTTGGGCGCCAAGATCGACGCGCTGATCGGTATCGCATCGCAGCAGTCGGTGCCGGATCGGCTGCGCGAGGTGATCGACGAGGT
Source organism: Gordonia aquimaris (assembly GCF_026262595.1). NCBI lineage: Bacteria > Bacillati > Actinomycetota > Actinomycetes > Mycobacteriales > Gordoniaceae > Gordonia > Gordonia aquimaris. The sequence continues at coordinate 47,745 of NZ_JAPKFM010000006.1, forward strand.
GCGCTCCGGGGTCCGTTTCGGCGTACACCTGTTCGGGGTCCAGAGCCCGGGGACGATGCGAGCCCGGCTCGCGCTGCTCGACATCGACCCCGACTATCCGCTGTCGGATCCGGCGCGACTGCTGCACGAGCCATCGGCGTCGGCGGCCGGACGACTCATGGAGGCCGTCGGCTCCGGCCATCCGTCGGCGGCGCCGGATCACGCGTCCCAGATCGGATCGTTCGTCCCGAACTTCGGGTGCCTGGCGGTCCCGGTGTGGGACAGAACCGGTCAGCTGATCGCGGCGTTGGCGATTGCTGCGCCCGCCAAACACATCGAGCATCCTGATGGCCTGCTGCGGGTGCTGTCCGGACCGGCCAGGTCGGTGGCGGCGATCATGGTCGGCGAATGATCTCGATACGCACGCTCGCCTGGTGGCTCGCGGGCTGCTCGATCGTCACCACCACAACATCATTCACCAGGAAACACGATCCCGACCTGCGCTCTGATGCGATCCATGACATCGAGCGTCTCGATGACGTCGGCAGCCGGGTGGACCCCGGAGTCGGCTGCTCCCGCGGCGATCCGTCGGGCAGCGTCCACCGCGGAGAAATGCAGCCCGTCTGTGTGGGTACCCGGCTCCTCGTCGTGGACGAGCACGTCGCCGGTCCGCGGCACGAGCCGGAACGGCCCGGGCTGATAGAACGGCCCAGGCAGTTCCAGGTAAGCGTCCTCGCCGGCGACGAAGGCCGTCGTCGGCGTGTTGGACAGAATCGTCGTGTGCACCAACGACTGGCTGCCCCCGACGTGTCCCAGCGTCGCCGAGACCTGGCCGTTGAGTTCGTCGTTCGCCGGTTGACCGATGGCCGACACGGTAGCGACGTGACCAAGCGTCCAGTAAGCGAAGGCGATCGGATAGGTGCCGAGGTCGAGCATCGGTCCACCTGCCAATGCGGTGTCGTAGATGCGGTGGTCGGTGGTGAAGAACTCGCCGTGATCGGCGGCGACCGTGCGGATCTCGCCGAGCAGGCCGTCGGCGAGGATCTGACCGAGCGCGTCGAACTTGGGTAGGAAGCGGGTCCACATCGCCTCACCGGCGAAGACGCCGGCGTTCTGGGCGGCCGTGAACACCTCGCGCGCCTGACTGGCGTTGATACCCAGGGGCTTCTCGATCAGCACGTGCTTTCCTGCGGCAATCGCGTCCAGTGCGCAGCGATGGTGCTGTGGATGCGGGGTGCTGACATAGACGATCTCGACGAGCGGGTCGGCAAGCAACGACTCGTACGAGCCGTGAGCCGCCTCGACCCCCATTCGCCTGGCGAAATCATCGGCGCGCTGGGCGGAACGCGATCCGACCGCGACGACCTGCTGGGTGGTGTTCTCAATGAGGGCTTCGACGAAGCGCTGCGCGATCCACCCCGGACCCATGACACCCCAACGTAGTACCGGGGCGGTCATGGGATCGAGGGTGCGAGGTGCGGGCAACCGTGTCAGCACGTCAGCCCCGGTACTTGGCGACGTAGTCGGTCATCGCGGACAACTGGTAGCGCGAGACCTCGTGGGCATTCTCGTTCTCCGCGAACACACTCGAGACCATGACCGTGTCGTCGCGATCATAGAAGCCGATCTCACCCAAGGTGCCGAAGAATTCGTCCCAATTGAGGTCGCCATCGCCGATCTTGAGGTGCTGATGTACGCGCACCGCATTTCCGGGCGGATTGGTGATGTAGCGAAGACCATGAGAGGCATGATGATCCATGGTGTCGGCGACATGCACCAGGCGCAGCATGTCACCGGCGGTGGTCATGATCTCGGCCATGTTCCCGCCCATGTGGAAGCTGTGGCAGGCGACGTACACCAGCCCGAAGTTCTTCGAGTTGATGCCGCGGATCATCCGGATGGCGGCCAGGCCGTCCTCGACGAAATCGTCGGGGTGCGGATCGATCCGGACGTCGATGCCTTCGCGCTCGATGATCGGCACGAGTTCTTCCATCGACCGGTAAAAGGCCCGTTCGGACTCCTCGGGCTTCTCGGGGCGGCCGGAGAACTCGGTGTTCATCACGTTGACGCCGAGCTCGACGGTGATCTGAATCGCCCGTTTCCAGTAGCGGACTGCGGCCTCGCGGGCGTCCTCGTCGGGCCCCGACCAGCGCAGCACCGGCAGCACCGAGGCGATGCCGACGCCCGCGTCGGCGCAGGCCTTGCGGAACTTCGCCACCAGGGCGTCGTCGGCCTTGGGGTGATTGAAGAAGGGGATCATGTCCACGTGCGGCGTCAACTGCAGGTACTCGTAGCCGAGATCGGCAACGACACCGGGCAATTCGAGCAGTGAATGGCTGTGGTGGAACGGGGTGGGGTCGAGTGCAACCTTCATCGTCGGGACTCCTCAGCGTGGTCAGCGGAAGCGGACGGCCGGAACACCGCAGGAGCCCAGGTACTTCTGGGTCCGCTGGGCGATGGGCAACGGGGATTCCGGGGAGCAGGGGTACATGTCCTGCTCGACGATCGCGAAGATGTCGACGTCGAGGTCGGCGACCGCCTCGAGCAGCGGCGGCATCTCCGGGATGCCACGAGGCGGTTCGGTCATCGCGCCCAGGCGCACGGCCTCACCGAACGGCAGATCGTCGGCGGCCACCTTGGCGCGCACCGTTTCGTCTACCTGCTTGAGGTGCAGGTAGCCGATCCGCTCGGGGTGGTTGCGGATGATGGCGAGATTGTCACCGCCGCAATAGCTCACGTGACCGGTGTCGAGGCAGAGGTTGACGAACTCACCGTCGGTGTTCTCGAGGAAGCGGTAGATGTTCTCCTCGGTGTCCACGTGACTGTCGGCGTGCGGATGATACTGCGCACGCACACCGTACTTCTCGAACATCGCCTTGCCGAGTTCGTCCATGCCCTCGGTCTTCTTGCGCCACTGCTCCTCGGTCAGGTCGCGGTCCTCGAGGACGTCACCGGTCGCAGGATCGCGCCACATCTCCGGGATCACCACGACGTGCTTGCCCCCGACCGCCGCCGTGAGTTTGGCGACGTCCTCGATCTGGGTCCATACCGCGTCCCACGAATTGTCCTGATGCAGGTGCTCGAAGACAGTGCCGGCCGACAGCTTCAGTCCACGCTCGCCGAGTTCATCGAGCAGTTGCTTCGGGTCGGTGGGCAGATAGCCGAACGGGCCCAGCTCGATCCACTCGTAGCCCGATGCCGCGACCTCGTCGAGGAATCGGGTGTACGGGGTCTGCTGCGGATCGTCCGGAAACCAGACGCCCCAGGAATCCGGTGCGGAGCCGACGACGATGTTGCTCATGTGGTGTATCCCTTCGGTGGGTCGGGTCGATCAGTGCGTGGTGACTGCGCTGGGCGTCACCGGGTAGGTGATGGTTTCGCGGTTGCCGGTCCGCAGCGAACGCGCGGCGGCCTCGGCGATGGCCTGCGCCTTGAGCGCCTCGCCGAGCGTGGGGCCGATGTCTGCGCCGGTGGTGAGGGCCGCGAGGAAATGATCGAGTGCGGCGCGGTAGGTCGGTGCGACACGCTCGAACCAACCGGCATGCAGCCCGTCGCCGACTAAACGGCCGGGCCCGTACCGGGATACCGATCCGATTGGGCGGCGGCCGGATTCGATCATGCCATCCGAACCGAGAACCTCGATGCGTTCGTCGTAGCCGTACCCCGTTCGCCGTGCACTGTCGATCTGCACGAGTGCGCCGCTGGGCATCCGTAGCGTGACGACCGAGGTGTCGACGTCGCCGAGTTGGGCCATTCGCGGGTCGGTGAACACGGACCCGGCAGCGAACACATCGACCGGGTCCTCGCCGGTGATCCAGCGGGCCAGGTCGAAGAAGTGCACGGTCTGATCGCGCATCTGACCGCCGGAGGTCGCGATGTAGTCCAGTGGCGGAAGCGACGGGCCGCGGGAGGTCAACTGGACGAGCTCCACTCCGCCGATCTCGCCGGTACGGACCGACCGGTGCAACTCGCTGTGATCGCGATCGAATCGTCGGTTGAAGTCCACCATGGCCGCCACGCCGGCCGCGGTCACCCGCGCCACGGTGTCGATTGCATGTGCCAGATCCAGATCGATCGGCTTCTCGCAGAAGGTGGGCAGTCCCGCTACAGCCGCGCGACGCAGGTGGTCGGCGTGGGTATCGGTCGACGATGCGATCAGGACCGCGTCGACCTGGTCGGAGTCGTAGATTTCGGCGTCGGTGAGTCGGTCAGTTCCCATCCGGTCGGCGAGGTCACCAGCCCGGGCAGCATCGATGTCTCCGACACCCACAAACCGCACCTCGGGGTGCTCGGCGAGGTTCCGCGCATGCACCGAACCGATGAAGCCGGCGCCGACGAGAGCGATGCGTACCAATTGGGACTCCTGTGTGAGACAGTTGTGGGACATGGCTGGGACCGGTCCCAGCCACCATACGTGGTGTGGATCACGGAGGCAATAGGATGATCGATCGTGAGTGAGAACGAAGCGGAGATCGACCTCGTCGGCAACCGGCGACCGGCGACGATCCGGGACGTCGCCGCTCATGCGGGGGTGTCGAAGTCGGTGGTGTCACGCGTGCTGCGCGATGAGCCGAATGTAAGTGCGGAGCGGCGGGCGCGGGTCCGCGACGCGATGGCCGAACTCGGGTACCGGCCCAACACCATCGCCCGCGGACTGTCGGAGTCGCGCAGCGGCACGGTCGGCGTGGTAATCAACGATCTGCGCAACCCCTGGTACGTGAGCCTTCTCGAGGGCCTCGCGACGACTTTCGACGCCGTCGACATCGCGCCGTTGTTGGTCGACAGTCGTCTGGACCACCAAGTCGGCCGCGATACCGTGGAGACGCTGCTGTCGCGGCAGGTCGACGGGATCGTGGTGGTCGGCACCACCGACGCGCGGGTCGACGTGGAACGGGCGGCGCAATCGATCCCCGTGGTGTTGGCGGGCACCCTGGAGCCCGACCTGCCGACCGTGGACATCGCGGTCGACGACGATCGGGTCGGTGCGCGCCTGGCGACCGAACATCTGCTGGCACTGGGACATCGCCGGCTGGGCCACATCCAGGGGCCCGGAATGGTCGGCCGGCTGCGCCGCGAGGGCTTCGAGGAGACGATTGCCGCGGCGGGTACTGCCGACGAGTGCGAGGTGGAATACGGCGGGACCACCGAGGAGGGGGGATATGCGGCAACGGTACGCCTACTCGACTCGGCGACGCCGCCGTCGGCGATCCTGGCGTTCAACGACATGGCCTCGCTGGGGGCGATGTCGGCCGCCGACGATCGCGGATTGTCGATACCGCGCGATCTGTCGTTGATCGGCTACGACGACACGCAATTGGCTAGTCTGCGGCACATTTCGTTGACCTCGGTGGACAACGGCAACTTCACGGTCGGCGCGCAAGCGGCCAAGTTCTTGCTGCGGCGGATGGGCAGGCTCGACGCCCCGCAGCAGATCTATCGGCATACGCCGCAACTAGTGGTGCGACGCACCACGGCCGAGCCGCGGTGAATCGCGACTCGGCCGTGACGTCGATTGTCAGCCGCGAGCGTGCCAGGCGGCGGCAACCAGCGCGGGCTGGCCGAACAAGCGGATGAATCGCTTTCGATCGGTGTCCAGCCCGAAGGCATCGATCTTGTTGCGGTACTGATGGATGTTGCCGGGGAACACCGCCACGAAGAACGCGGCGGCGACGGTTCCGATCATCCGGCGATGCTTCGGCAGTGCGATCAATCCGGCGCCGAGGGCGATCTCGGCGACCCCGGAGCCGACCACGGTCAGGTCGGGGTCCAACGGCACGAAGTCTGGCACTTGGGCCTGGAACTCCTTGCGCTGGAAGGTGAGATGTCCGATGCCGGCGGTCGTCAAGATGGTGCCCAGAGTCAGTCGTGCGGCTCGCCGCGACGTCGGTTCATTGCTCGGCAGAATGGAGGCCATGGTGCCCTTCCGGTCAAAAGTGTGTTCGGGTGATCAGTCTTCGGCCACGGAGAGTGAGACCTCGATGTTCCCGCGGGTGGCGTTGGAGTACGGGCACACCTCATGCGCCTTGTCCACCAGTTGGCGAGCTTCGGGTGCGCTGACGGCGGGCAGGATCACCTCGAGTTCCACGGCGAGCTCGAAACCGCCGGAATCGTTGGAACCGAGGGAAACCCGAGCGCCGACCGAGGAGTCGGTGACGTCGGCGCCGGCCTGTCCGGCGACCAGACGCAGCGCACTGTGGAAACACGCCGCATACCCGGCGGCGAACAGTTGCTCGGGATTGGTGCCCACCCCCGACCCGCCCAATTCTTTGGGCATGTCCAGGTCGAGATCGATTTTGCCATCCGATGTTCGTGCGTGACCGTTGCGGCCGTCTCCGGTGGCGAGTGCCTCCGCGGTGTAGATCGGGGTCATGTCGTGCGTCCTTTCGTGGGTTCGTCGAGATGTCGACGGAGCTCGTCGGTGAGTTGATGCAGGGTCGAGCGCAGTTGGGCGAGATCGTCTGTGTCTAAGGCGAATTCGTCGTCTCGTTGGTTTTCGGCCGCCTCCGCGATGGCCGCGGTCAGCGAGTCGTAGACGCAATCCGCGCGGGCTCCGAGTGCGACTCCCTCGGGGGTGAGGGCGACGGTGACCGAGCGCTCGTCGGAGGAGGACCGCCGCCGGCTCAGGTATCCGAGCGTCTCGAGCCTGCGGAGCAGGGGGGAGACGGTCCCGGAATCCAACTGCAGTCGACGGCACAACCGGGACACGGTGATCTCGTCCTCCTCCCACAGCACCAGCATCGCCAGGTACTGCGGGTAGGTGAGACCCAGTTCGGCGAGCCCCGGCCGTTGCGCCGCGATCACGGCACGCGACGCGGAGTAGAGCGCGAAGCACAGTTGCTCGTCGAGTCGAACATCGGTCACGGATCCGACCCTACACGATTTATGTTGTGCACAACATAGTTGTGGCAGATCTCGGCCCGATGTCAACCAATGTTGACGATCGACGATGGGTGGTGCAGGGTGCTGGGAGTGTCCACCCAGGCGATGCGCAATAAGTATCGGAGATTCGGATGACCGGGCCACACCCACTGGCCGACCACGCCGTCGTCGATCGTCTCGGTAAGGACCTGCAGGCCGCCGGGTACACATCCGAAGGCGTCAATCAACTGATCGGCGCATCCGCCAATGAGGCACTGGGCCGCGGCGTCTGGTGGCCGGCACTTGCCGCCACCCGGGCGGCCCCCGACCACGACGCGCCGCTGGCCACCATCGTCCGGCTGTTCTTGCTCGGTGCCGACGAACCCGCCGATGGTGTGGCGCGGGCCTTTCCGTCGGTGCGTCCCGACGCGCTCGTCGACGCCGGTGTGTTGACGGTCGGCGCCGACGACTCGCTGCGCGCCGCCCTGGACATCCGCCCCCACGCCGATGATGTCCGGGAGTACCTGGTGGTGTCCGATCAGGACTCCGCAGTGCGCGCCGGCCCTGTGGCCGCCGACCATGTCCTCGGGATCGGCGGGGCGTCGGTGTCGTTGGCGCGGGCGGTGATCCGCACGCCGGTGGGAAGGGCCCTCGACATCGGCACGGGCTGCGGTATCCAGGCGCTGCATCTGGACAACCACTGTGACGAGATCGTGGCGACCGACACCAACCCGCGGGCACTCGCGTTGGCCGCGGCTACTGCGCGTCTGAATCAGATGGCCTGGGATCTGCGTGCGGGCAGCCTGTTCGAGCCGGTGGCGGGGGAGCGGTTCGACCTCATCGTCTCCAACCCGCCGTTTGTGGTGGGTGCCGGAGGCCAGGACTACATCTACCGTGATTCGGGGGTTGCCGGAGATGGGCTGTGCGCGGACCTGATCCGGCAGATTCCCGATCACCTGAATCCGGGTGGGACCGCGCAGATCCTGGCCAACTGGGTGGTGCCGCATGGCACCGACTGGCGCGAGCGGGTGCGCGGCTGGCTGGCCGGCACCGACCTGGACGCCTGGGTGGTACAACGCGAGTTCGCCGATCCCATCACCTACATCTCGTTATGGCTCTCGGACGCCGGGGAATCGGCACAACAAGCGGCCGACCGGGGTGCGCGATGGTTGGACTGGTTCGCGGCCAACGGTATCGACGGAATCGGCATGGGCTCGATCACGTTGCGCAGGCGCTCCCGGGACGGCGGTGAACCCGATCAGACGATCGAGGAGATCACCGGCGCCGGCGAGGAGGTGACAGGGGTCGAGGCCGAGGCGTTCTTTGCTCGCCGGCACTACTTGCGCGACATCTCCGACGAACGGTTGCTTGCCACTCGGTTGTCGACATCGCCGGTGTTTCTGGAGGAACAGTGCTTGCCCGGGGGTGAGGGGTGGCAACAGGTCTCGGCGACGGTGCGACGCCCGGGCGGTCCGGGTGCGGTCCTCGCGGTGGACGAGGTCTCGCGGGCGCTGCTGGCCGGGTGCCGGGGACAGGTGCCGCTGGGCGCGCTGCTCGAACTGCTCGCCGGCTTCCATGGAGTGGAACCCGATGCCCTCGCCGTGGCCGCTATTCCGGTGGTTCGCGAAGCCATCGGTCGGGGGATTCTGTACGAGGCGACGTGAGTCGACCACGCCCTTCGTGATGCTCGCAGGCTCGCTCCTCAGGGGTCAGGGGTGACAGTCGCGGGTGAGCTCGGCTCCGGAATCTGAATGGGCGCTGTCGGTTTTCGGGCTGCCCACAGGCGATCACGAACCACCATCGGTAGCCGGTGGAGCTTGTCGATACCGAATTCCTGGCGGAACTCCGCCCAGGCCCAACACATCCCGAACACCAGAACCACGACGCACAGCGAGGTGGCGGTGTTCCACGGCCGGTGGGCTATGTGGATGGGCAGAACCACCAGCGCGAGCGCCTGCAGGACATAGGAATCCAGACTGCGCGTGCCGGTCATCACCAGCGGGCGTACCCAGTCCCGGTGCCAGTGGCGCAGCAGCAGGCGGAAGATGCCGTAGACCGCCGGTACCGCCAGCCATGCGCCGACGGCGCGGGCAGGGCGGAAGTCGAGTTTGTCTGCGAGCGTGGGTTCGAACCTGATCCACGGTCCGGCATCTACGCCGAGATGGAGAACGAGGGCGAACCCCACGGCCACCACGATGATCGGTGCCAGATGGCGGTCGACGAAACCGGCAACATCCCACTCGCGCCACTTCCAGCCGACGACGACCGCCGGGACGAACATGATCTGCCAGGCCGCCCAGTTCTGGATCCGGTGTCCGGCCGTGAACGAGGTGACGTAGAACCAGTCCGGTGACCACACCAGCGAGATGGCGTATGCGAGCACCGAACCCGCGAGGATGAGTTGCCACCGGTTGCGCATCAGCAGTGGGAACAGCAGATAGGCCGATGCCATCAGCAGCATGTACAGCAGCAGGATGTTGCCGCCGCTGGGCAGGTACCGCATGGTGATCGCGAGCTCCAGCCCGTGCCACCAATCATCGACCGGCAACAGCAGGGTGAGCCATCGATGACCCGCCATCCCCGCAGCGACCGCAGTGAGCGCGATCGTCAGCTGACACAGATAGAGCACCACGATCCGACGCGCGAGTCGTCGGTAGGCGAAACCCAACGAGTGCCGCTCGATCCACCGCCGATAGACCACGCCCAGAACGAGGCCGGACAACAGGACGAACGCCGACATCCCGTCGACGTACGGGTAGATGTGGGTGGGCGCGGCGATACGCGTGCCGGCGGCGAAATGCAGCGAGATCATGCTCCAGATCGCGAGCCCCCGCGTCGCGTCGATGGCGAGATCTCGATTCATCGCGAGTGAGAATACCGCCGCCCACGTCGGACCTCGTCATCGCGCGACAGTGATGTCGGCGACGACAACGCCCGGCTCCCGCCTTGTGTCAGTGGCGGGAAGCCGGGCGTCGCGTCGGCTATCGGATCAGGTGTACAGGTCGGCGATGGCCGCCTTGTGCGCGTCGTGGATCACGTTGCGCTTGAGCTTCATCGTGGGCGTCAGTTCACCGGACTCGATCGTGAAGTCACCCTCCAGAATGGCGAACTTCTTGATTGCCTCGGCGTTGGACACCGTGGTGTTGGCACTCGTCACGGCTTCGTCGATTTCGGCCCGCAGCGTCTCGTTGGTCGCGAGATCCGACATCGAGGTGTCCGCAGGCAGGTCGTGGCGCTCCAGCCACCCCGGTGCCGCCTCCGGGTCGATGGTGATCAGCGCCGCGATGAACGGCTTGTTGTCACCCACGACGAGGCACTGACTGACCATGGGATGGGCGCGGATGGTGTCCTCCAGTTGTGCCGGCGAGACGTTCTTGCCGCCGGCGGTGACGATCAGTTCCTTCTTGCGGCCGGTGATGAAGAGATAGCCGTCATCGAGTTTGCCGATGTCGCCGGTGTGGAACCAGCCGTCGACGATCGCCTCGGTGCTGGCCTTCTCGTTCTTCCAGTAGCCGCCGAACACGACCGGGCCCTTCAGCAGCACCTCGCCATCGTCGGCGATGGCCACCGAGACGCCCGGGATCGGTCGACCGACCGAGCCGACGCGCTGATGTTCCTCATTGTTCGCGGTGACGGCCGCAGTTGTCTCCGACAATCCGTAGCCCTCGTATACGGGGATTCCGACACCGCGGAAGAAGTGTCCGAGGCGGGCCCCGAGCGGCGCACCACCGGAGATGGCGCCCTCGCAGTTGCCGCCGAGCGCGGCGCGCAACTTTCCGTACACGAGTCGATCGAACAGTGCGTGCTTGAGTTTCAGGCCCAGACCGGGCCCGCCGTTCTCCAGGGCCTTGCTGTACTCGATGGCGGTGTCGGCGGCGCGATCGAAGATCGCGCCCTTTCCGCCGTCGTAGGCCTTCTGTTTGGCGGAGTTGTAGACCTTCTCGAAGACTCGGGGCACCGACAACACGTAATTCGGTTGGAACTTGCCCAGATCCTCGATGAGGTTCGGGATGTCGTTGGTGTGTCCGAGGATCACCCCGTTCTCGATGCACCCGACGGCGACGACGCGTGCGAATACGTGCGCCAGGGGCAGGAACAGGAGCGTGGACTTGCCCTCGACCATGCCGGCGCCGACGGCATCGCGGGTGGCTGCGCATTCGGCGAGGAAATTGGCGTGGGTCAGGACCACACCCTTCGGCTTACCCGTGGTGCCCGACGTGTAGATAAGGGTGGCCGCATCGGTTGCCAGTGCGTCGGCGTGGCGGGTGTCGAGTTCGCTGGTGTCGACCTTGGCCCCGCGCTTTGTGACGGTCGCCAACGCATGATCGTCGATGATGAGCGTCTCGCGCAGCTCCGGCGCTTCCTCGATGACCCGGATGTGGCGGGTGTAATGGGAGTGCGCCTCGACGAACAGCAGTGAGGTACCGGAATCCTCGAGAATCCACTTCACCTGGTCGGGTGCCGAGGTCTCGTAGATAGCCACCGTCGTGGCACCGGCCCGCCAGATGGCGTAGTCGAGAACCGTCCACTCGAACCGTGTCGAGGAGAGGATCGCCACGCGGTCACCGGACTTGACGCCCGAGGCGATGAGCCCCTTGGCCACGGCGTCGACCTCGTCGGCGAATTGCTTCGCCGTGACGTTGATCCATTGGTTTCCCGACCGTCTCTTCAGCAGCGGCATCGTCGGCCGCTCCGCCCGATAGCGGAGAATGCTGTCGATCGTGGTCGCCTTGTCCTCGATGGTGAGGTCGGTCGGAGTGGTGTACTGCTGCATGGCGGCTCCCCTACGCGTACATAACCGGTCATAACGGACATCCGTGAGTTCCGCGACGACACGTCAACTTCTGTTGAGTGGGACTGACGGTACCAGTATCCGTGGCGACCATCACAGAACGGTGACCGTAGGGCGTATCGCCGATCACAGGCTTGGCGGCCGCGTTGCCGAGGATTCCTCCCGTGGGGCCTCGGACCACTAGAGTTGTCAGCGTGAACAGGACTGGATGCGCATGAGTGGCAACGAGGACGCGGCGAGCGGCGACGCACCGGGCGGCGACGTCTCATTCGACGACCTCGACATCGCGCCGAAGGTCCGGCAGGCGATCGTCGACGTCGGCTACGAAACTCCCTCGCCGATCCAGGCGGCCACGATCCCGCCGCTGATGAGCGGTCGCGACGTGGTGGGCCTGGCGCAGACGGGCACCGGCAAGACCGCGGCCTTCGCCATCCCGACCCTGTCGCGGCTCGATACATCCGCGCGCCGGCCGCAGGCCTTGGTCCTCGCGCCAACGCGTGAGCTCGCGTTGCAGGTTGCGGAGGCCTTCGGTCGCTATTCCGCGCATCTCCCCGAGGTGCGGGTACTGCCGATCTACGGGGGGCAGAGCTACGGCGTCCAGCTGGCCGGGTTGCGGCGGGGGGCACAGGTCATCGTGGGCACACCCGGTCGTGTGATCGATCACCTCGACAAGGGCACCCTCGACATCTCCGAGCTCGACTTCTTGGTTCTCGACGAGGCCGATGAGATGCTGACCATGGGTTTCGCCGAGGACGTGGAGCGCATCCTGGCCGAGACGCCCGACGACAAGCAGGTGGCGCTGTTCTCGGCCACCATGCCCAGCGCCATCCGTCGGCTGGCGCAGCGCTACCTGAACGACCCGCAGGAAATCACCGTCAAGGCGCGGACTGCGACGGCCCAGAACATCACCCAGCGATATCTGCAGGTCTCTCACCAGCGCAAACTGGACGCGTTGACGCGATTCCTCGAGGTCGAGACGTTCGACGCGATGATCGTGTTCGTCCGCACGAAGTCGGCCACCGAAGAGCTTGCGGAAAAGCTGCGTGCGCGCGGATTCTCGGCGGTCGCCATCAACGGTGACATGGTGCAGGCACAACGCGAGCGCACCATCAATCAGCTCAAGGGCGGCACGATCGACATCCTGGTGGCCACCGATGTGGCCGCGCGTGGACTCGACGTCGACCGGATCTCGCATGTGGTGAACTACGACATCCCCCACGACACCGAGTCCTACGTGCATCGGATCGGCCGTACCGGTCGAGCCGGCCGCTCCGGCAACGCCCTGCTGTTCGTCTCGCCGCGCGAAAGGCACCTGTTGCGTGCCATCGAGCGGGCCACGCGTTCCACGCTCACCGAGATCGGGTTGCCGAGTGTGGAGGACGTCAATGCGCAGCGGGTGGCGAAGTTTGCCGACTCGATCACCGAGAACCTCTCTTCAGATCATCTGGACCTGTTCCGCAAGTTGGTGGAGGACTACGCCGGCGAACACGACGTCGCGATGGCCGATGTGGCAGCCGCATTGGCACTGGAGACGCGTGACGGCGGGTTCCTGATGGCCCCGGATCCTCCCGAGGGTCAGCGGCCGGAGCGCCGGGAGCGTGCACCGCGTGGTTCCGGTGGTCAGTTCGCGACCTATCGCATCGCCGTGGGCCGCAGGCACAAGGTCTCGCCTGGGTCGATTGTCGGCGCCATCGCCAACGAAGGTGGTCTGACCCGCGGCGACTTCGGCAACATCAGCATCCGCGACGACTTCTCGTTGGTGGAGCTGCCGGAGAATCTCGACAACGAGACGTTGGCGTCGCTGCGGCACACCAAGATCGGCAAGAATCCCATCGACATCCGTCGTGACTACGGGCCACCTCGCACGCGGGGCGGTGCCAAACGTGCGCAGGGAGGCCAGCGCGGCGGCCAGGGGCGTGACGGCCACCCCAAGCGCAACGAGAGCTGGGGCAAACGCGGAACCCGCCACATCGCAGGTCGCGGACGTAACTGAGGGAATGCCTTGGAGTCACTGAGAATTTGGTGACGCGTGGTATCAAACTTGCCGGATCGAGATAAATCCGTAACCTTTTGGGAGGGGTTCGTTCATTCCTGAACGGTCCCGCTATTCGACAACGCGATACACATAGGAACGGTGAGTCACCAGTGTCAGTGGTGAATTCGATTACAGCAGCCGACGCGCGCGAACACTGCGAGCACGAGCACGCGGTGCTCGTGGATGCCCGACCGCAGATCATGCGCCACCAGGGCAGCCTTCCCGGGGCGGTGGTGGTGGATCCGGCCGACGTCCGCGAGCGGTTCACGCCCACGCCCTCCGGCACGTTCCCCGTGGTACGCAATCCCGACACAGAGATCGCCGTGGTCTCGGTCAGCTCGCAGGCACCGGTGATCGCCGAAGAGATCGCCGGCCTCGGCTACACCAATGTCCGCTACGTCGATGGCGGTTTCCGCGCTCTGCGGTCCGAACTGCCGACATAGCCGACATCCCTCTCCACGGGCCTGACTTGGTAGCGTTCTGCAGGTATCCACGCCCGTGAATCCAGCCGACGACGCCGGACCCGGCGCACCGAGGAGGGATCGAGCAACCATGGCGGACGAGGGGACCGACACGCAGGAGGCGAATCGGACCGATCAGGTCCGGCGGCTTCTCGGCTACCTGCGCGAACTCGTCCGGGCCCGATTCGAGGCCGTCACCGATGTCGATGACCATCCGGATGTGTTGTGGGTCGGAAAATCCACGCCGGTGGCGGTGCGCGCGGGTGCCGTGTCCGGTCAGACGGTCTGCGAGATCGCGCCGGACAATCCTGCCCACGCCGATATCGAGCGCATCCTCGCCACACTTCGCGACAACCCGGAGAACCTGGAGCTGGTGCTGGCCAACGTGCTGGTGTCGGTATCCGACGTCGACGATCGGCACGAGTCCGACGGCCCGACCGAGGTCGGTGCTCGGCGACTGCGTGAACATCTCCTCACCCAGCAGGTCGTCGCCGAACGCGACGCCGCCACCGGTGTTGTGCGGGTCGCACTCGGCACCGGGTCGGCGCCCGTCGTCCACGACGCCGCACTGCTGGCGACCGTCGAGGGTATCGACCTGTCCGGTGCGCTGAAGGCGCGTGCCAAGCTGACCGAACTTCCCAGCCCGGTCGGTGCGCGGGTCGGTGATGCCGTTGACACCTGGACACACCAGATCGCGGTCGACGGCGACACGCTCACCCTGAGTACCGACCTGCGTCCGGCGTTGGTGCTGCGCAACCGCGGTGTCGCTGCCGTGCTCGACTTCTATGACGCCATCCTCGACGAACTGCGCAACTCCCCGGACGAGCTGCCGGTGGGATTGGCCCAACTCGTCGCGCCCATCGAGGCGCCCGAACGGGTCGCCGCGCTTGACGCCACCGGCGCGCTGTCGCCCGAGGACCTGGTTCGTGATGCCCTGTATCCGCTGCCCGCCAACGTCGAGCAACGCGACGTGCTGGCCCAGCTCGGACTCGACAGTGGAGTGGTGGTGGAGGGGCCGCCCGGCACCGGCAAGACGCACACCATCGCCAATCTGACGGCGGCATTGCTCGCCAAGGGCCAGCGTGTGCTCGTGACCAGCGAAAAGGCGCACGCGCTGCATGTGCTGCGCGCCATGCTGCCGGCCGAATTACGGGATCTCACCGTGTCGATCGCCGACGTCGGCGCCGACGATTTCGAGGCCACCTCGTCCAGCGTCGAGTCGATCGCCGACCGCAAATCACGACACCAGCCCCGGGTGGTCGCGGCGGAGATCACCGATCAGCTGGGCAAGCGAGATCAAGCGGTCCGCCGTCGTGAGCGCGTGCTCCGCGAGCTCTGGGTCGCTCGGGAATCCGAGACCGAGGTGCATGAATGGGTTGCCGGCGATTATCGGGGCACCCCCGCCGAAGTGGTGCGACAGTGCATGTCGGATGCGTCGCGCTACGACTGGTTGCCGGGGCCGGTCGAGGGCGCGACACCACCGCTGGATGCCGGAGAGTTCGAGGCACTTCGCGAGTTGCTCGTCGACCCCGCGGTGGGCGCTGTGTCGCGTCTGGGGCAGCGACTCCCGGATCTGTCCGACCATCTGCCCGAGCCGTCGGTGCTCGACGACATCTGTGCGCGGATAGCGCAACGCCCGAGTGAACCGATGGTCGGCAGCGGCTCGTTGCTGTCGATCCTGGCCGATGTCGACAGTGCTCGGCTGGTGCGGATCAAGGAGGTGTGCGAGCGACTCGCCGTCGCCGCGGGCGAGGTCGCCGCCTTCCCGCCGACGATGGTCGACATGGCCGACCGCCTGCTGGCCGGACACGCGGCTCATCTCTGGTCGCGGGTCATCGGACTGTCGCCGGTCATCGGGGAGGCCGCCGAACGCGACCGGGCGATCGGCGGCCACGTCATCGTCGTCGACGGGGCGCATCCCGGCGACGATGCGGTGTTCGCCGAGGCCGCCGAACATCTCGCGAACGGAGGACGTTGGCGCGGCCGGCTGCTGCGGTCGCCTCAGCAGCGTGCGGTCGAGGACTCGGGTGTGCGGGCTACCGTCGACGGTCGTGAACCGTCCGATGCGCGGGCGATGCAGTTGGTGGCCGATCATCTCGCGGTGCTCGACGCCGTCGGAAAGGTGCAGCGGGTCCTCGCAGATTTGCATGTGCCGGTCGACAATTCGGGATCTCGGTCGGCGCAGCTCAATACTCTGGTGCGACTCGACAGTCAGTTGGCGTCGATCTCGGAACTGATGGCCGGACGTGACCAGCTCATCCGCGAGCTCGAGGCGATCAGTCCCGGTGGGCCGCGGCCACGCAGCGTCGCCGACGTCACCGAGGTCGCGCTGCAGGCCGGGGCGATCGCCGCGACGAACGATGCGGTGCTCGCCGAACACGAACTCGCCGACTGTGCCTATCGTCTGTCCGCCGAGGTCGAACAGGGACCATCGCCCGAAGGCGATGCATTGCTGTCGGCATTGGCCACTGCCGATGCCGACAAGGTCCGGGCCGCCCGGCGCGCATGGAATATCGCCCGTGACGAACTCGACGCACAGACCACCCTCGACCTGCTGACGCTCCGCCTGCGCAGCAAAGCGCCGGAGTTCTTCGCCACCTTCGCCGAGACCGCTGCGGATCCGGTGTGGCACACACGGCTACGCGAGATCGGCGGCGCCTGGTCGTGGCGGCGGGCGCAGAGTTGGGTGCAGGAACGAAGCGACCCCACGCTCGAGACCCGGCTGCAGGCAGAACTCGATGAGATCGAGGCGGACATCGCCGCGCTGACCGTGCGGGTCACCGCGGCCCGGGCTTGGCAGGCGTGTCTGGAACGGATGACGGTGGCCGAGGTCCAGGCGTTGCAGTCCTACCGCGATCACATGATCAACCTGGGCAAGGGATCGGGTAAGCACGCCAACAGGTTTCGCGCTGCCGCCCGGGCCGCGATGGAGCAGGCGCAGGGCGCGGTGCCGGCGTGGATCATGTCCATCTCGCAAGTCGCGGAGACGGTGGAGCCGCGGCGCGACGCATTCGACGTGGTGATCGTCGACGAGGCCAGCCAGGCAGACATCACCAGCTCGTTCCTGCTCTGGTTGGCGCCGCGGGTGATCGTGGTCGGCGACGACCGGCAATGCGCGCCGACCGGCCTGACCGGAACGACACTCGACGACGCATTTGCCAAGCTCGACGCCCAGCTGCCCGACCTCCCGCACTATCTGCGCGACGGTTTGACACCTCGGTCCAGTCTGTTCGCGTTGCTGCGCAGTCGGTTCGGACACCTGATCCGGCTGCGGGAACACTTCCGGTCGATGCCCGAGATCATCGAGTTCTCCTCGCGTCAGTTCTACGCTGGGGCGCCGCTGATACCGGTCCGCCAGTTCGGTGCCGACCGGTTGCCGCCATTGCGGTCGGTCCATGTCGACGACGGGGTGGCGACCGGACAGGGCGCAGCGCTGGTGAATGAGCGTGAAGCGGAGGCGATCGCCGAGACTCTCGCGCGATGTCTGGGCGATCCCGCCTACGACACAGCCGATTTCGGTGTCATTGTGCTTCAGGGCAGCAAACAGGTCGACGAGATCACCCGACGTCTGCGCGCGGTGGTGACCGACGAGCAATGGAACTCCCGCCGGATCCGGGTGGGAACCCCACCGGACTTCCAGGGCGACGAACGACGCGTGATCCTCTTGTCGATGGTGGTATCGGATGCGGCGGCGATCGCGCCGCTGACCCGGGCCGAGTCGCAGCGGCGGATCAATGTGGCGGCTTCGCGGGCGATGGACCAGATGTGGTTGTTCCGGTCCATCGGTGTCGATGAACTCAAAGCCAACGACCTGCGCCGCTCGCTGGCCGGATACGTGGAGTCGACGCAGGGGCCGGCGCTGTTGCCGATGCCGGTCGATGTGTCCGATACCGAACGCAGACAACCGTTCTCGAGTCTGTTCGAACAACGGGTGTTCAATCGGCTTGCCGAGCGCGGCTATCACGTGATGCCCGGGGTGACCGTCAACAACCGGCTCATCGACCTGGTCGTCACCGGGGCCGATGCGCGGATGGCCGTGGAATGCGACGGGGATTCGTTCCGGACCACCGGAGAGCAGGCCCGTTCGGATATGGAGCGCGAACGCGAACTGCGCCGTTGCGGCTGGGAGTTCTGGCGGGTCCGGGAGTCGGAGTTCGAACTCGACCCGGACGTTGCGCTCGCCGGACTGTGGCATGCTCTCGACCGTCGCGGCGTCAAGCCGGGATCGGTGGCTGCACGTGATGACGGCGCGCCCACGC
Source organism: Gordonia aquimaris (assembly GCF_026262595.1). NCBI lineage: Bacteria > Bacillati > Actinomycetota > Actinomycetes > Mycobacteriales > Gordoniaceae > Gordonia > Gordonia aquimaris. The sequence goes on from NZ_JAPKFM010000006.1 coordinate 66,129, forward strand.
CGACGTCGGCGTGGTCTCCGATCGACCTCAGCGCCGGCGACTGAGGTGGTGCGCTACGCCGTCCGATATCGCACGGCTCAGGCCGCGGAGTCGAGGGCATCCACCAACGCCGGTAAGCTGATACCGGCCGGCGTACGGATGCTGTGGCTGGCCATGGCGCTCAATGCCGAGGGCTCCGGATTGAACTCGATCACCGGGATGCCGCGTGCGGCCGCCCGTTCGGGCAACGCGGCTGCAGGGTAGACCCCTCCGCTGGTGCCCACGACGAGAACGACGTCGGCGAAGGTGAAGGCGCTTTCTGCCGAGCGCCAGGCGTCGTCGGGCAGTCCCTCGCCGAACCACACGACACCGGGCCGGATAGGGGACAGGCACGTCGGACAGGCCGGCGGCTCGACCCGGAGTTCGTGCACGGCGTGCTCGGGTTGCGCGTCGACCCCGTGATACGGGCGGCCGCAGTTGCTGCAACGCGGGGCGAACAGACTGCCGTGAAGGTGGCTGACGGTGCTGCTGCCGGCTCGTTCGTGCAGGTCATCCACGTTCTGTGTCGCGATGAGGACGGAGTGGGTGCGCTCGAGGTGAGCCAGTGCGTTGTGCCCGGGGTTGGGGGCCGCCGCATGGACGACCCGCGCGCGCCATTGATACCAGGCCCACACCAGCCCGGGGTCGGAAGCCCACGCCTGCGGTGTGGCGATCTGCGTCGGGTCGAACCGTTCCCAGAGCCCGGTCTCGACGTCTCGAAAGGTGGCGACTCCGCTCTCGGCAGACATTCCGGCACCGGTGAACACGGTGATAACCTCGGCGCGCCGCACCACGTCGATCACCTCCGCGGGCAGTACGGTGCGCGGCGCAGATGCCCCGTGGTCGTCGGTCACCGTGGATCACCCTCGAGTGCCGACCGCAGGATCTCCGCAGTGGTATCGGGATCGTTATCGCGACGCACCACGAGACCCTTGGCGAAGCTGAGCTTGTCGCCGTCGTGGCGTGGCACGACGTGTAGATGGGTGTGGAAGACCGTCTGAAAGGCGGCGCGGCCGTCGTTGACCACCAGATTCACGCCGTCGGCCGACAGCGCGCAGGACTTCATCGCCGCAGCCAGCCGCTGCCCCGCGGCGAACAGGCGGGCGCCGACGTCGGGTTCGAGATCGGCCAGGCCGGACGAGTGCTCCCGGGGCACGATCAGGGTGTGGCCGCGGGTCACCGGACGGATGTCGAGGAAGCCGATGACGGCATCGTCACGATAGACGATGCGCGACGGGGCGGTGCCCTCGACGATGGCGCAGAACACGCAAGTCGACATGACTGTCCAGCGTACTTTCCGCATGTTCGGTGGCGTCGCAACCAGCCTCGAGACGAGCCGCCACCAGGAGTGGAACACATCACATAACGATTTCATAACGGGTCGCGAGCGTGCCCCGGGAAGCCGATCGAGCGCTCGGCCGCCGGTCCCTATCTGCACCGATGCGGTACGGCCCGGAACGTCGCTCAGTGAACACTTGTCCTACCGGCGGGGTTACCCACGGGTATACCGACGGGTCACAACGGAACATGAGGAAAGCCTCATTTTTGTGTGTCATCATTGGGTCACGTTCACGTCGGCGAAGGCTCATGGGTGAGCCTCGCGGCCGCCAAACCCGTTGCGCGGCAGGCGTGTACACCAGTGTGTCAGAGACCGCTGCACTGGACGTGACCAGGCCATCCGACGACCCCCGCGCGAGCTTCTGGTGAGTCTCCGCGACCCCCGCCGCCGACAACCGCCCCAAACCCGTGACCCGACACCTCCGTGACGTGTCGAGACAAGAGGAGTGCCCGTGACCGTCGACCATTACCGCTCCGGAGCGCAGGGTGCCGCGCACTCGAATCGCCCCGCTGCGACGCTGATCGATCGTCTCGCCGACGGCGAGCCGTATGCCATCAGCTTCGGCGGGCAGGGCTCGCCGTGGCTGCCCACCCTGGCCGAGCTCGTCGTCGATGCCGATCTGGAACACCGCATCGCCAAGATCGTGGCTGCCGCCGAGCGCATCATCGATCCGGTGGCCGATCAGGTCACCATCGCGCTGGCCGACGGTTTCCACCCGCTGACCTGGGTCCGCGCACTCGACGCCGAAGAGCCGGTCCCGAGCGATACCGAGCTGGCCGATTTCACCCTGTCCGGCCCCGGTGTGTTGCTCACCCAACTCGCTGCCATCGAAGCGCTCAAGAAGCAGGGCCTCGACACCGCGGCCATCGCGCCGCGCGCCGTCATCGGTCACTCCCAGGGCGCGATCGCGACCGACGCGATCGGTGCCGACGGTCATGTCGCCGAGACCGGGCAGGGGCTGCTACTGGCGATTGCTCAGCTGATCGGTGCCGCCGGCACCTTGATCGCTCGTCGCCGCGGGCTGGCGACCTCCACCGACGGCAGTCCGATGCTGGCGGTCAGCGGAGTCGCCCCGGAACGTGTCTCGGAGATCCTCGTCGAGTACCGCGCCGCGCTGAGCGAGGCCGAACGGGCCGCCGCGCCGGTTCTGGCGATCAACAACGGGCGCCGGTCGGTCGCCCTGTCGGGCGCCCCGCGTCATCTCGCCGCGTTTGCCGCGTTCTGTGAGCGCATCGCCGAGGCCGAAGCCGACGAGCGCAAGCGCAAGGTCACCGGCGGCGCGCCGTTCGCGCCGAAGTTCGATCACCTGGGCGTTAGCGTCGCGTTCCACCATCCGACGATGCAGCCCGCGGTCGATTTGGTCGCACAGTGGGCCGAGGCGTGCGGAATCGACGTCGACACCGCAGTGCGGCATGCGCGTGCCGTGCTGGTGGACCCGGTGGACTGGGTTGCCACCGTCGACGGCGTCGTGTCGGAGGGGGCCAAGTGGGTCCTGGACTTCGGTCCCGGTGATCTGGCCACCCGGCTGACGTCGACTCTGGTACGCGGACAGGGCGTGGGCTTGGTACCCGCGGCGCTGCGTCAGGGTCAACGCAACCTCTTCAGCCCCGGCGGCATCCCCGAGGTCGCCCGCCCGTGGCAGCAGTTCGCCCCGCAACTGATCACGCTGCCGAACGGTCGCACCGCGGTCGACACCGCGTTCACGCGGCTCACCGGACGTTCGCCGATGCTGCTGGCCGGCATGACCCCGACCACCGTCGACCCGGCGATCGTCGCCGCGGCCGCCAACGCCGGCCACTGGGCCGAACTCGCCGGTGGCGGTCAGGTCACCGAGCAGATCTTCGCCGACAACGTGGCACGTCTCACCGATCTGCTCGACGAAGGTCGGCAGGCGCAGTTCAACGCCTTGTTCCTCGACCCCTACCTGTGGAAGCTGCAGCTGGGCGGCAAGCGCCTGGTGCAGAAGGCCCGCGCGCAGGGCGCCCCGATCGACGGTGTCGTGGTCTCGGCCGGCATCCCCGAACTCGAGGACGCGGTCGCCCTCGTCGACGAGTTCGTCGAGGCCGGCCTGCACTACGTGGCGTTCAAGCCGGGCACCGTCGAGCAGATCCGGGCCGTCGTGCGGATCGCCGCCGAGGTGCCCCATCACCCGGTGATCGTGCAGATCGAGGGGGGCCGCGCAGGTGGCCACCACTCGTGGGAGGACCTCGACGACCTGCTCCTGGCCACCTACGGTGAGCTGCGCGCGCGCGACAACGTCATCATCTGCGTCGGCGGAGGCATCGGCACGCCCGAGCGCGCCAGCGAATACCTGACCGGCGCTTGGTCGTCGGCCTACGGATATCCGGCGATGCCGCTCGACGGCATCCTGGTCGGCACCGCGGCGATGGCCGCCAAAGAGGCCACCACCGCCCCCGAGGTCAAACAGCTGCTGGTGGACACTGTCGGCTGCGAAGAATGGATCGGTGCCGGACACGCCACCGCCGGAATGGCATCGGGGCGCAGCCAACTCGGTGCCGACATCCACGAGATCGACAACACGGCCTCCCAGTGCGGCCGACTGCTCGACGAGGTCGCCGGTGACGCCGAGGCCGTCGCCGAACGCCGCGACGAGATCATCGCTGCGATGGCCGGTACCGCCAAGCCCTACTTCGGCGACATCGCCGAGATGACCTACCGCGAGTGGCTGGACCGCTACGCAACCCTCGCGGTCGGCGACGGTCGTGCCGACCAATACCCGTGGGCCGACATCACCTGGCAGCAGCGGTTTGTCGACATGCTGCAGCGCACCGAGGCGCGGATGAACACGGCCGACTCGGGCGACATCCCGACGATGTTCGGCGCGCTGGGCTCCACCGACGACCCGCACGCCGCCATCGACGCGATCGGCAGCGTGTACCCGCAGATTGAGCGTGACGTGCTGCATCCGGCTGATGTGGCCTTCTTCCTGGAGCTCTGCCGCACCCCGGGCAAGCCGGTGAACTTCGTGCCCGTCATCGACAAGGACGTGCGCCGCTGGTGGCGTAGCGACTCCCTGTGGCAGGCTCACGATGCCCGCTACCCGGCCGACGCGGTCTGCGTGATCCCGGGTCCGGTTGCGGTGTCCGGTATCACCCGCGTCGATGAGCCCGTGGGTGATCTGCTCGACCGCTTCGAGGCACAGGTGGTAACCGACCTGCAGGGGACCGGTGTCGAGGCGCTCGCCACCGACACCCGCAAGGACGCCGGGATGGTCCGCGGCGACGGCGCGATCGTCGCGGTGCTCGAGGCCGACGACGTCGACTGGGTCGGTCGGATGGTTCCCAACCCCATCGCGCTTCTCGGTGACGTGGATCGCTGGCAGCTGGTCGATCCCGACCGCGCAGAACACGAGCCGACCGGATCGGTCCTCGAGCGGGTTGCCGGCGACGCCGAGCGACTCGACGGGACGCGATTCGATCTGATCACCCCCATTTCCGGTGCGTCGGTGCGTATTCCGTTGCACGTCGACGAGACGATCCGCGACGGTGGAAACCCACGCGTCGGCGTCGACGAGGCCGCCACCGCGATGTCGGAGATCCTCACCGTCGCCGCCGGCGGTTCGCTGGCCGAGGTGTCCGACGGCGTGTCGGTGACCACGGTCGGCTGGAATCCAGATGACGTCGCCGATCACGCCGCCGTCACCGGCTACACGATGCCCGCGCATCTGCGTCCGACGACGCCGACCGAACCCTTCGGCTTCGCCGTCCCGGACACGCTGGTCGGTTCCTCGTGGCCCAGTGTCTTCAGTGTCATCGGCGCGGCACGCACCGCGTCGGGTGCGCCGGTGGTGGAAGGACTGCTCGATCTGGTCCATCTCGACCACGCCGTCACGCTGGTCGGTGATATCCCCACCACTGCGACAGAACTTACCGTGACCGCACGTGCCGGCGCGGTACACGACACCGAGGTGGGCCGGGTCGTCGAGGTGAGCGTCGACATCGCCGGGCCGTCCGGTGAGATCGCGCACCTGCATGAGCGCTTCGCCATTCGCGGGCGACTCGGAGCCGAGCAGCTCAGCGACCCCGCCCGGGCCGGTGGCGCCGCCGGCGCCGAACAGTCGGCCACCCGCAAACTCGTGCGGCAGGCGACCATCACGGCCCCGAGCAGGATGACCGGTTTCGCCGCGGTCTCCGGTGACCGCAACCCGATCCACACCGATGCCAACGCGGCCCGACTGGCCGGGCTCGGTGACCCGATCGTGCACGGCATGTGGCTGTCGGCCGCAGCCCAGCAGGTCGTCACCGCCACCGACGGCAAGAACCCGATCCCGTCGCCGCGTCCGTTGATCGGATGGACCGCGCGTTATCTGGGCATGGTGCGCACCGGCGACTCGATCACGGTCCGGGTCGACCGGGTCGGACTCGATGCCGGACGAGAGGTCGTGGAGGTGTCCGCCAAGGTCGGCGACGACCTGGTGATGAGCGCGACCGGCCTGCTCGCCGCGCCGCGCACCGTATACGCATTCCCCGGCCAGGGCATCCAGAGCAAGGGGATGGGTCTCGATGCGCGATCGCGCTCGAAGGCCGCCCGCGAGATCTGGGACCGTGCCGACAAGCACACCCGCGCCGCGCTCGGTTTCTCCATCCTCGCGGTGGTGCGCGACAACCCGACCACGTTGGTGGCCAACGGGACCACCTACAACCACCCCGACGGTGTGCTGTACCTGACGCAGTTCACCCAGGTCGCGATGGCGACCCTGGGCGTCGCGCAGATCGCCGAGCTCAAGGAGTCGGGTGGCTTCGTCGAGGGTGCCATCACCTGCGGCCACTCCGTGGGCGAGTACAATGCGCTGGCAGCGTGCGCGGGCGTCCTTCCGCTGGAGGCCGTCCTGGAGGTCGTGTTCCAGCGTGGCGAGGCCATGCACCATCTCGTGCCGCGAGACGAACTGGGCCGCAGCGATTATCGGATGGCCGCCATCCGCCCGAGCCAGTTCGGCCTGGCCGACTCCGAGGTGACCGCATTCGTCGCCGAGGTCGGCGACTCGGTCGGTGAGTTCCTGGAGGTCGTGAACCTCAACCTGCTCGGCTCGCAGTACGCGATCGCCGGCACGGTCCGCGGGCTCGAGCACCTGGAGAACGAGATCGAGCGTCGCCGACTGGAATTCGGTGGCAAGAAGTCGTTCATTCTGGTGCCCGGCATCGACGTGCCGTTCCACTCTAGTGTGCTTCGCGCCGGTGTGCCGGAGTTCCGGTCCAAGCTCGAGGATCTGCTGCCCGAGCACTTCGACCCCGCGATCCTCGTCGGCCACTACATCCCGAACCTCGTGCCGCGGCTGTTCAACCTCGAGCGTCCGTTCGTCGAGGAGATCGCGGCACTGGTGCCCTCGGACCCGTTGAATGCGGTTCTCGCCGATTGGGATTCGTGGGCGGAGAGGCCGAGCGATCTGGCTCGCGTCATCCTCATCGAACTCCTTGCCTGGCAGTTCGCCAGCCCGGTGCGCTGGATCGAAACCCAGGAGCTGCTCTTCGCCGGCACCGAACGTGACGGTCTGGGTATCCAGCGGTTCGTCGAGATCGGCCTGAAGGGAGCGCCGACACTGGCGGGTCTCGCCGGCAACACCCTCAAACTCGACGACTACGCATCGGCGACCACCGAGGTCGTCAACGTCGAGCGCGACTCGGACGTCATCCTGGCCAAGGACTCCGGTCCTGAGCCCGAGGTCGAGGTCGAGGAGTCGGCCGCCCCGGCAACGGAGGCCACTGAGGCGGCTGCGGCGGCCCCGGCACCCGCGCCCGCAGCGGCTCCGGCTCCGGCGGCCGCCGCCGGACCGCGGCCCGACGACATCGCCTTCGGCCCGGCCGACGCGGTCCGCTCGGTGATCGCGCTGTGGACCAAGATGCGCACCGATCAGATCGGTTCGGCCGACACCATCGAGGCACTGTGCGATGGCGTCTCGTCACGTCGTAACCAGCTGCTGCTCGACATCGGCGGCGAACTCGGCCTCGGTGCCATCGACGGTGCCGCCGAAGCGGACATGAACGCACTCTCCTCGACGGTCAACACCCTGGCCCGCGGCTACCGCCCGCTGGGGCCGGTGCTCACCGATGCCGTCGGTGACCAAATCCGCAAGGTCCTCGGACCGGTCGGAAAGCGCCAGTCATACATCACCGATCGCGTGACCAACGTGTGGCAGCTCGGCGAGGGTTGGGGTCTGCACACCGCTGTGGCCGTGGCGCTCGGTACCCGCGAGGGCGCCAGCGTGCGTGGCGAAGATCTGGGCAACCTGCTCGACGGGCCGCTGGCCAACGCCGATGCGCTCGACGCCCTGATCGACCGCGCCGTCACTTCGGTCGGTGCGCAGCGGGGCATCTCGGTGGCCAAGCCCGCCGCCGAGGGCGGTGGCGGCGCCACCGTGGACGCCGCGGCTCTCGGCGAGTTCACCGAGCAGATCACCGGACGTTCGGGAGCGTTGGCGTCGGCCGCGTACACCGTCCTGGCCAAGCTCGGGTTGGCCGACGATGCCTCGACCGCCGAGATCGTCGATGACCCGAACGCCGCTGTGGCCGAACGCGTCAGCGCCGAACTCGGTTCCGACTGGGCGCGCACCGTCGCGCCGGCCTTCGACACCGCCAAGGTCGTCCTCGTCGACGACCGGTGGGCGACCAGCCGTGAGGACCTGGTTCGTATCTGGCTGACCGCCGAGAGTGAACTCGACACCGATCACGACTCGGTTGTCGCGCGCTTCACCGGGGCTGGTGACACCGTCGCGCAGCATGCCACCTGGTGGCAGGGCAAGGCGTTGTCGGGTGGAAATGCCGTGCACGCACGGATTTTCGCCGACATCGCGAATGCTGCGGAGGCTCCGGGTGCCGGGCAGTACGCCGGCGAGATCGCTGTGGTCACCGGTGCGGGTAAGGGTTCGATCGCCTCCGGCGTGATCGGTGGACTGTTGGCCGGCGGTGCGACCGTGGTCGCGACCACCTCGCGCCTCGACTCGGCGAAGCTCGCGTTCTACAAGAAGCTCTACCGGGAGAACGCACGTTACGACGCCGCCCTATGGGTGGCGCCGGCGAACATGGCCTCCTACACCGACGTCGACGACCTCGTCGAGTGGATCGATGCGGAGCAGACCGAGAACCTCGGTGGCACCACATCGGTCATCAAGCCGGCGATGAAGCCCACCCTGCTGTTCCCGTTCGCCGCGCCGCGGGTCGCCGGTGACCTCACCGACGCGGGCGCTCGGGCCGAGCTGGAGATGAAGGTGCTGCTGTGGTCGGTGGAACGGCTCATCGCCGGTCTGGCCGATATCCACGCCGACCACGACATCGCTGCCCGCATGCACGTGGTGCTGCCCGGTTCGCCCAACCGCGGCATGTTCGGCGGCGACGGCGCCTACGGCGAGAGCAAGGCCGCACTGGATGCCCTGGTCACCCGATGGGGCGCCGAGGATTCCTGGAACCAGAAGACGACCCTCGCGCATGCGCTGATCGGTTGGGTCCGCGGAACCGGACTCATGGGTCACAACGACGGCATGGTCGATGCGGTGGAGGCTGCCGGTGTCCGCACCTGGAGCACCGACGAGATGGCCGCCAACCTGCTCGGCTTGTGCACGCCGGAGCAGCGGGAGAGCGCGCGTAGCGCAGCCATCGTCGCCGACTTCACCGGTGGACTCGACCCGTCTATCGACCTCAAGGCCCTCGCATCGGCAGCCGCTGAGACGGCAGCCGAAGAGGAGCCGGCCGACGAGCGCGAGGTGGCGACGGTCGCGGCGTTGCCCGCACCGGCCCGTGCACCGAAGTCGATGACCCCGCAGTGGCCGTCGATCGACGCCCGACCCGAAGACCTCGTGGTCATCGTCGGCGCCGGCGAGCTGGGCCCGTACGGTTCGGCACGCACCCGGTTCGAGATGGAGGTCGACGAGAAGCTGTCGGCCGCGGGTGTTGTGGAGCTGGCGTGGAACACCGGCCTGATCCACTGGGACACCGCGCCCAAGCCGGGCTGGTACGACACCGAGTCCGGTGACCCGGTGCCGGAGAGCGAGATCTTCGAGCGCTACCACGACGAGGTCGTCTCACGCTGCGGCATCCGCCGCTACGCCGACGAGGGTGCGATGGTGGACAACACCTCGCCGCTGCTCACCTCGGTGTTCCTCGACGAGGACCTCACCTTCACGGTGAGCTCGGAGGCCGAGGCCCGGGCATTCGCCGCGGCGAACCCGGAGAAGACCCGGGTCGCCGAGAACGCCGAGACCGGTGACTGGCAGGTGACCCGTCTGGCCGGCACCGAGATCCGGGTACCGCGACAGTTCTCACTGTCGCGTACCGTCGGCGGTCAGATTCCGACCGGTTTCGACCCGACCCGGTGGGGTGTCACCCCGGACATGGCCGAGTCGATCGACCGGGTGGCGCTGTGGAACCTGGTCGCGACCGTGGACGCGTTCCTCTCATCGGGATTCACCCCGTCCGAGCTGATGCGGTGGGTCCACCCGGGTCTGGTGGCCAATACCCAGGGCACCGGCATGGGCGGCATGACCTCGATGCGCGAGCTCTACATCAATACGCTGCTCGGCGAGTCGAAGGCCAATGACATCCTGCAGGAGGCGTTGCCGAACATCGTTGCCGCACATGTGGTCCAGTCCTATGTGGGCAGCTACGGCGCGATGATCCATCCGGTCGCCGCCTGCGCGACGGCCGCGGTGTCGGTCGAGGAGGGCGTGGACAAGATCCGCGTCGGCAAGGCGCTGTTCGCGGTGGCCGGTGGTTTCGACGACCTCGGCATCGAGGGCATCGTCGGATTCGGTGACATGTCGGCGACAGCCGAGTCGGCCAAGATGTCGGCGCGCGGGATCGATGAGCGTCGGTTCTCCCGGGCCAACGATCGTCGTCGTGGCGGGTTCGTCGAATCCGCCGGTGGCGGAACGATCCTGCTCGCCCGTGGCGACGTCGCCGCGCAGATGGGTCTGCCGGTCCTCGGCGTCGTCGGGTGGGCACAGAGCTTCGGCGACGGTGTGCACACGTCGATCCCGGCACCCGGCTTGGGTGCGCTCGGTGCCGCCCGCGGGAACCAGTCCTCGCCGCTGGCCAACGCACTCAACGCGCTCGGTGTCAGCCCCGACGACATCGCGGTCATCTCCAAGCACGACACGTCGACGCGGGCCAACGACCCCAACGAGTCCGAACTGCACGAGCGCATCGCGTCGGCCATCGGTCGAGGCGACGGCGCACCGCTGTTCGTGGTCTCGCAGAAGTCGTTGACCGGTCACGCCAAGGGTGGTGCCGCCGCCTTCCAGCTGATCGGTCTGTGCCAGCTGCTGCGTGACGGCGTCATACCACCCAACCGCAGCCTCGATTGTGTCGACGAGCAGATGCGCGAATACCCGCATCTGGTCTGGGCGCGTGAGACCCTGCACCTGGGGGAGCGGTTCCCGTTGAAGGCGGGTCTGCTCACCAGCCTCGGCTTCGGTCATGTGTCGGGCCTGATCGCGGTGGTCCACCCGGAGGCGTTCATCGCGACGCTCGACGCAGAGCAGGCCGCTCAGTACCGACAGGTGTCCGCCGAGCGGGCGCGCAAGGGCAATCACCGTCTACTCGAAGCAATGTGCGGTGTCGAGCCGGCCTACAAGCGGCCGCCGAACCGCCGCTTCGACGAGGCTCTCGACGAGCACGACGCCGAAGCCGGCCTGCTCCTGAACCCGTCGGTCCGCCTGGGCGCCGACGGCAGCTACGCCGGCGAGGCGGTGTGACCGCGGGCGCGGATGCGGCGATGAGCGTGCTGGGTGTGGGGATCGACATCGTGTCGATCCCGGAGTTCGGCGAGCAGTTGCGCCAACCCGGTACGACGTTCGCGGACCGGTTCACGGTTCGCGAACGTCGCGACGCCGCCGCCGGAACCGGAGACGAGGCCCGTCATCTCGCTGCGCGCTGGGCCGCGAAAGAGGCTGTGGTGAAGGCCTGGTCGGTGAGTCGGTTCTCCCGACAGCCGTTGCTGCCGTTGATCCGTCACAGCGACATCGAGGTCGTCACCGACAACTGGGGCCGCCCGGCCATCCGGCTCGGCGGTGAGATCGGCGACCTGCTCGCCGACACCCGGGTGCACATTTCGTTGACCCACGACGGTGACACCGCCGCTGCCGTCGCCATCCTCGAGGGCATCTGACGAGTTCGCGCGGCCGCTGATCAACCGCGCGTGAAATTTCACGCGTGAGTGGTCGGCGGCCGCGCGAAGTCAGGCGGCCATCAGGTTCAGACGTGCGAGCCAAGCGCGGGCTTGCGCCGCTACGACTCCTTTTTCGAGATCCTTCCAGGTCCACCGGATCACCATCATGCCGAGCTTACGAAGGGCGTCCTCTCGGGTCTTCTCCCTCTTCATCGCCTGAAATGGTGTCTCACCAGGCTTGAGATGCTAGCGATACTTGACGTCCCCGTCGAACCCGACCACGAGGAGCCCTGCCCAGTCGAAGTCGGTCCGGGCCACGTGTTCTCCGTCTTCGTCGTAGAACTCGTTCTGCAGGCGCGGGATCGGTAAACCGGCCTCGATGAGCTGAGCCCTGGTCCACGATTCGCCGGGGTTCTCGGACGCGCCGTCCGCGTGGTGCAGTGCGCGTCGCGCCTGCCCTACGCCATGCCGGCGGCGCCGGAGCATCGCGCGCATCACCTCACTATCGGCGCCTGCTCGCAGCGCTGAGTCGAACACGCTCAGCGCACCAGCGAACCCGTGCGGCGTCGTACACGCGACATCTACCGCGGTGCGTTCCAGCGACGTCACCCGGACGCCGTCCACAACGACGACCTCGGACTCGGTCAACGTTCCGGTGTGTTCGTGCCGGGTCGAGCTGCGATGCGCGCCCTGACTTCTGCCGGTCGTGGTGTGGACGCGCCGGAAGTTGGGTTTGAGCATCGCCAGCTGGTGCAGTGTCGCTGCGCTCTGATGACTGAGCGTGATCGGCTTGGTCGCCTGCTTACTCGCAGCGATCGCCGACAGCCGATGCAACTGCTCGGGTGTACGTTCGGCAGGTGTCACCGAGGCACCCGAACCGACGGATACCAGGTCGCCGCGTCGACGCGCTCGGGTCAGTTCGTTGTCGGTGTATCCGGCGGCGAGGGCTGTGGAACGAAAGATGAGGCCGTGCTCATCGGTGGGATAGGTGGTCATACCGATTGGACGCAGACCGACCGCCGCGGTGCCATCGAATTCTTGTCGCGCGCCTGCTGATCAACCGCGCGCGCAATTTCACGCGCGAGAAGTTGCCGGGCGCGCGAACTGGGTGGACCCGCGCGAACCAGCCGACCTCACTCCTCCGCTGTGGTCTCCTCGAGAAGCAGGTAGCCGGCCAGCATGCGCTTGAGTTCGGCGACCGTCTCGTCGTGGTCGTGACCATCCTGGACGGAGAAACTGAGCACCGAGTACGCCGTGTGTACGAGCACCTGCGACATCATCTCGCGCCGGTTGCGCTGGGTCGGGGTGAGCGGGGCGAGGATGCGGGCGACCTGATCGGCGAGTGCGCGTTCGTTCTCCGACGCCGTTGCGCGGGTGGCCGGCGTGGACTGGACCGCCAGCCACACCGCCCGCCGCGAGGGATCGTCGCGCCAGAGTGCAGCGAGATGGTCCAGGAACCTCTCGAGGAGGTGGGGCCACTCCAGTGACGGGATCTCGGTGGAGAAGGCGGCGAGTTCGTCTTGGACGCCGACGGTGTCCTGTCGATCGAGCTCACATACGATGACGTACTTGTTGGCGAAGTACTGATACAGCGTCCCGATCGGCACCTCGGCCCGCGATGCGATCTCCTCGCACGTCAGCGACTCGAAGCCCACCTCGATGAGCAGATCGCGTGCGGCGGACAGCATCGCAGAGAACTTCTTCTTGCTGCGCTCCTGTGTGGGGCGTTTACGCGGGAGCAGCGGCTCGGCAAGGGGTGCGGACATCGTCGTCGGTCTTGCGGGCGACCGTCACACCGACAGGTCGCGACGCAGCTTGGCGACGTGGCCGGTGGCTCGGACGTTGTACTGGGCGGCGGCGATCGTGCCGTTCTCGTCGACCAGGAAGGTCGATCGGATGACCCCGGTGACCGTCTTGCCGTACATCTTCTTCTCCCCGAATGCCCCCCATTCGGTGAGCACCTTCTTCTCCGGGTCCGACAGCAGCGGGAACGTCAGACCCTCGTCGGCGACGAACTTCGCCAGCTTGGCCGGTTTGTCCGGGGAGATCCCGACGACATCGATGCCGGAATCGTTGAGTTCGGCGAGGTTGTCGCGAAAATCACATGCCTGCTTGGTGCAGCCGGGAGTTGCAGCTGCTGGATAGAAGTAGACGATGACCTTCCGGCCGGCGTAGTCGGACAAAGACACCGCGTTGTCCTGGGCGTCGGGAAGGGTGAACGCGGGGGCGGGGTCTCCGACGGACAGCCGCGTGGTTGCTGACATGTAGGTCAGGCTAGTCGATCGTCGATGGAGATCACCTGTGGTCACCGGGGTGGGTTGTCGCGAACGCCCGGATCGGTGTCGGCCGACACGGAGGTTCGTCGCGCCGTCCACCGGGCGCGACGTCGCCCATGCCGTACCCTCGAAAAGTCGAGTGCGACGCGCGGCGACCTGGGTCGCAGACTCTCGGGCCCGCGTGACTCGAGCCCGTCGTGAACAGGTGAACGCAACCGCAGTGCCGTCGACCATTGGGAGGAACCACGTGTCCGGGGATACCGAACGTATCGAGCAGGAGATCGCGCAGGCGCGAGAAGATCTCGCCAAGACCCTGGACACGTTGGCCGAGCGCACGAGTCCGCAACGGCTGGCCGCCGACGCCAAGGAGAAGGCGGTGGCGACATTGAACTCGCCGGCGGTCAAGTATGCGTTGGCCGGTGTCGGTGCCGTCGTGGTGGTCCTGGTGGTTCGAAAGATCATGAAGTGACGCCGGCCCGCGGCGAGACGCCGCGGACCGTCCGCGCCCGCGGCGCCGCGGCGGCAATCGTCGTGGTGGCGGCCAGCCTGGCCGGATGCTCACTGGCGCCGGGCTACCCCGATACCGTCACCGATGCGCAGAGCCTCGATTCGCTGGCACAACCGACCATCTCGGTGACCGGGTGGGGCGACACCCCGATGAACGACAACGCCGTCGGCGTGATGCCCGGCGCGCCGATCACCGTGACCGCTCGTGACGGCAGTCTGTCGTCGGTGGTGATCGCCGGGCCCGATGGCCCGGTCGCGGGATCGACGTCCGCGGACGGGTCCCGGTGGACCTCGTCCGGGGCATTGGACTTCGGGACGGATTACACGTTGAACGCCGCGGCACGCGGTGTCGACGGCGTCGGCGCGCGCAAGATCGGCTTCACCACCGCGTCGGCCGAGTCGCTGGCATATGCGTCCACGGTGACCGCCGACGGTGAGACGGTCGGCATCGGACAACCCGTCGCGATCAACTTCGACACACCCGTAGCCGACAAACGCAACGCGCAGAACGCGATCACCGTGACCACCGACCCGCCGGTGCAGGGCGCGTTCTATTGGATCAACGACAGCATGGTGCGGTGGCGGCCCGAGCATTTCTGGGCGCCCGGCACCAAGGTCAAGGTCAGCGTCGACGCCAAGGGGATCGATCTCGGGGACGGTGTGTTCGGGGACAACAATCTGACGTCGAATTTCACGGTCGGTCGCAGCCTCGTCGCGGTCGCCGACGACGACACCGAGCAGATCACCGTGTCGGTGAACGGCAAGGTGGTCAAGACGATGCCCACTTCGATGGGCAAAGACGCCACCCCCACCAACACCGGCACCTACATCGTCGCCGAACGCGAGCCCAGCGTGATCATGGACTCGTCGACCTATGGAGTGCCGGTCAACTCGGCCGAGGGGTACCGGGAGACCGTCTATGACGCCACCCGGATTTCCTTCAGCGGCATCTACGTGCACTCGGCACCGTGGTCCCTCGGCGATCAGGGGGTCGACGATGTGAGCAACGGGTGTCTGAACGTGAGCCCGGCCAACGCGAAGTGGTTCCTCGATCACGCGCTGCGCGGTGACATCGTTCAGGTCAAGAACACCGTGGGCCCACCGCTCCCCGGCGACGACGGGCTCGGGGATTGGAACATCCCGTGGTCGGTGTGGAAGAAGGGTAACGCCTGATCCGCCTGTGGTTCCCGGCGTTGCGAGGAGGCGATTTCACTTCTGTCGCCCCGACATGTAAGGTTCCTTCTCGCACCGGCAAGCGCCATTAGCTCAATTGGCAGAGCAGCTGACTCTTAATCAGCGGGTTCGGGGTTCGAGTCCCTGATGGCGCACCAGACATTCAAGACGCCCCGCGTAGCGCGGGGCGTCTTTTCTGTCGAGAAGGCTCCGAGTCGGACACCCGATCGACTCGGACAATCCGGCCACGGATTGTCTCGTACACTTGAGATCGACCGTGCTCTCGAGGGGGAGATCCTTACGTCGTCGACGTCGCACGGTGAGTTCGTAGGTGTTCCCAGGAGGAGATTCATGCGGATCAGTCGTACCCGCACCGGCCGGCGGTCACCGCTGGCCCTGTTCGGCGTTCTCGCCGCCGTCATCGCCATGGTGTCCGCGTGTTCTCAGGACGCGACGTACTCGTCTGATGTCAGCAGCTCCAACCTGTTTGACGACATGCTGCGGCCGGGTATGACCGTCACCGAGTTGGCCAACCGGCCGTTGGCCGACCAAGCGGTCGGTATCCAGCCGGGTGCGCCGATCACGGTCGCGGCCAGCGAGGGTTCGATCACCGGAGTTCGTATCGACAAGTCGGACGGCTCGCCGGTCAAGGGCGTGTTGTCGGAGGACGCCACCACGTGGACCAGTGCCGAGCCCCTGGGATACAACCGCACCTACACGTTGCAGGCCGACGCCGTGGGCATCGGCGGCCGCACCACCAAGCGGGTGTCGTTCACCACTCAGGCCCCCAACAACCTCACGCTGCCGTATCTGACTCCGTCGCCGGGCGAGACCGTCGGCGTCGGCCAGCCGGTCGCGATCAAGTTCGACGAACCGATCCCGAACCGCAAGGCCGCCCAGGACGCCATCAGGATCACGACCAACCCGCCGGTGGAGGGCGCCTTCTACTGGATCAGCGACTCCGAAGTCCGGTGGCGCCCACAGAACTATTGGGAGAGCGGCACCAAGGTCGACGTTGCGGTCAACACCTACGGCATCGACCTCGGCGACGGGCTGTTCGGTCAACAGAATGTGAAGACCAACTTCACCATCGGTCGTTCGATGATCATCACCTCCGACGACAACACCAAGCAGGTGACGTTCGCACGCGACGGCAACGTCATCCGCTCGATGCCGACATCGATGGGCAAGCCGGGGCACGAGACCGACAACGGGGTCTACCTGGTGTCGGACAAGCATGAGCACATCATCATGGACTCGTCGACCTACGGCGTCCCGATCAACGCTGCCGAGGGATATCGCACGCCGGTCGACTATGCAACCCGGATGTCCTACAGCGGCATCTTCTTCCACTCGGCGCCGTGGTCGGTGTGGGCGCAGGGCAATACCAACACCAGCCATGGCTGTCTGAATCTGAGCCCCGACGACGCGTTGTGGGTTATGCAGAACACCCTGCGCGGCGACCCGGTCATCGTGAAGAACACCGGGGGCGGGACCCTGTCCGGGACCGACGGTCTCGGCGACTGGAACATCCCGTGGTCGGAGTGGTCGAAGGGCAACGCCGACGCCTGAGTCGGTCAACCGGAGCGGTCGGGCTCCGGCCGCGCGCCAACTATGCCATCGATCACTGTTACGATCGGCGATGACAATCTCGCCGATCGTGAAGGATGCCTGATGACCGACCGCTCTGCCTGGGAAACCGACGAACTCGCCGCTCTGCGCGATCTGTCCCGCAGCTTCTGCGAGAAGGAGATCAAGCCCAACATCGAGCGGTTCATCGACCAGCACCACGTGGACCGTGAGTTGTGGAACAAGGCGGGGGAGCTCGGCCTGCTGTGCATGTCGATCCCGGAGGAATACGGCGGCGGTGGCGGAACCTTCGCCCATGAAGCGGTGCTGATCGAGGAGCAGGCGCGGATCGCTGATTCGTCGTGGGGTGCGAGCCTGCACAACGGCATCGTCGCGCACTACCTGCTCGCCTACGGGTCCGAGGAGCAGAAGCAGACCTGGTTGCCGAAGATGGCCAGCGGCGAGGTGGTCGGCGCGATCGCGATGACCGAACCCGGTACCGGTTCGGATCTGCAGAATGTCAAGACCAAGGCGAGCCGGCAAGGTGACGAGTACGTCATCGACGGATCGAAGACCTTCATCACCAACGGTGGCCAGGCCGACCTGATCATCGTCGTCGCGAAGACCGACGTCGGCGAGGGTGCCAAGGGCATCTCGTTGATTCTGGTCGAAGCCGAACGCGAGGGGTTCCGACGCGGTCGCGTCCTCGACAAGGTCGGCCAGCGCGGGCAGGACACCTCCGAGCTGTTCTTCGACGGTGTCCGCGTACCGACCTCGAATCTGCTGGGCGCCGAGGAGGGGCAGGGCTTCATCCAGCTGATGCAGCAGCTTCCGCAGGAACGGTTGATCATCGCGGTGGCCTCGGTCGCCGGGATGGAAGCGGCCGTGGCGCAGACCCTGGAGTACACCAAGGACCGCACCGCATTCGGACGCCCGATCTTCGGCTTCCAGAACACGAAGTTCAAACTCGCCGAGGCGGCCACCGAGACGCGTATCGCGCGAGTGTTCGTCGATGATTGCATCGTCAAGCACCTCGACGGACGTCTCGACATCCCCACGGTGGCGATGGCCAAGTGGTGGACCAGTGATCGGGCCATGGTGGTCGCCGACGAATGCCTGCAGCTCTTCGGCGGCTACGGCTACATGAACGAATATCCCATCGCGCGCATGTGGGCCGACAACCGGGTACAGAAGATCTATGCGGGCACCAACGAGATCATGAAGGAGATCATCGCCCGGTCCCTGTGAGGTCATCGGTGCGCGTGCCACCCGATCAGACGTGACGGGTGTTACATTCTCTCCTGACCTGGGGTCGAGGAGGGACTGATGATGCGGTGCGCGCGCTCGGTGGGTGTGCTGGGCGTCTGCGTGGGTCTGGCCGCGGCGATGCTCGGCACGACGCCGGCCGTCGCCGACGGATCACCGACACCGCCGTGGTTACCCAGCTCGGGCTGCGCGGCAGATCTACCGCCGAAGCCGTCGCCGGCGCCATTCGATCCACGTGAGCTGATCCCGGACCGGATCGGCATCCCTCTGCCGTATCCGCGCATCGTGCCGGTGCCGGAGCCCGAATCGGCGGCGGAACCGCCTACCCGCATACCGTCTGAGTTGCCCCCGCAGGACCCGTGCACCGACCCGTGTCCGGACATCACCGACCCGCCCGGGCCGCACGACGTCGGGCCGGCGTTGTCCATCGAGTTCCCCAAGATCACCCTCGATCCCGCTCCCCAGGACATCCCGGTGCCGGTCCCCAACCCGGACCCGGCGCCGCTCCCGCCGCGGCCGCCGGTGGTGCATCCGGGCACGGCGTCGGCGCCGGTGAGTGCCAAGCCGAGCGCACCTCGGGTCGCCGAGGTCGACTTCGTGTCGACGCTCACCGGTAAGGGTTCGACCAGCCGCACCGACAAGCGGTGGCAGGTCAACGGCACCGACTTGGGCATCATGTGGGAGTCCGAGCCGGGTCGGATCGCGATCGCCTTCGGCGACACCTTCGGTCGGGGGTTCACTCCGCCGGGGGCCAACGGTGGTGACTGGCGCAGCAACGTGCTCGGCTTCAGTTCCGACCGCCGGCTCGATGACGGGATGTCGATCGACACCATGGTGCAGGACAGTCGCTGTCATGCGGCGCAGGTGCTGCGCGCCCGTCACGTCAACCGCTACGAGATCACCACCATCCCGACGTCGGGTTTCGCCCTCGGCGACCGGCAGTACATGAGCTACATGTCGGTTCGCACGTGGGGACCGATCCCCGGTGTGTGGCTGACCAATCACGGCGGGTTGGCCTATTCCGACGACGATGGCTCCACCTGGACCAAGGATCCGTACGCACGCTGGGACAATCTGTTGGGCACCAGCAGATTCCAGGTCTCGTCAATGGTTCCGCACGCCGGTTACGTCTACATGTTCGGCACGCCCACGTCGCGCATCGGCACGGTGGGCCTGGCCCGCGTGCGCGCCGACGACGTGCTCAACAAGACGGCCTACCAATACTGGCGCGACGGCCGATGGGTGCCGACCCGGGACGGGGACGTGGCGTCGCCGCTGTTCGCCGGCGCCGCCGGAGAGGTGTCGGCGCGCTACGACACCGCCTCGCAGCGGTGGCAACTGAGCTACCTCGACGCATTCCGCGGAGCCATTGTGCTGCGTACGGCGCGTTCACCGCAGGGACTGTGGTCGGAGCCCGCCGAACTGGTGCACTCGGCCCGCTATGCCCAGCTCTACGGTGGGTTCCTGCACCCGTGGTCGACTGGTCGCGACCTGTACTTCACCATGTCGACCTGGACGCAATACAACGTCTCGCTGATGCGCGCCACGTTGCGGTGACACGCCTCCGCGGGACCTGAGATGCTCCCGGGGGACCGGGATTACGGCGTATTGATCCAGGTCAGGATTGCCTGTCCGGCCTGCGGGTCCCCGTTGTTGATCCCGACGACAGCTCCTATGGCCGCGCCCACGCCGGCGCCCCAGATGCAGCCGACCAGCACCAGACATCCCACTATGAGTCCGACGATCGCGCCGACTGCGGTGGCCACGCCGCCGCCGCGATTCCACCCGTTGTTGATGTGCCAGATCATCTTCTGGTAGGCGCGATCCTTCTTGGCCGATGCCGGATGCATGCCTGCCGCGATCGCGGCGCGGATCTCCGGGGTGATCTGCGGCGCCAGGGTTGCGGTGGTCCGATCTGCGCTGACCGTTGTGCGCAGTGGGACGTCGACCCCGTTGAGTGGGATCGACAGAGCGATTCGGTCGATGGTGTTGCCGTGCCGGTCGAGCACTGTCAGCCCATTGGTGTCGTGCTGACCAAAGGTGGCGTTGGTCAGCACCGAGGTGATCGACGCGCCGTCGGTGGACGCGAATGTGTGATGGCTCGCTGCGAGCGATGTCGGCGCGCCGTGTGCGGTAGCGGTGGCCACGGTGAGCAAAGTTGTGACCACGCCGGCAAGCGTCAGGACGACGAGTCTCATGATCTTCATGCGGTGGCGTTCCTGTTCGTGAGTGTCGTGCGGTGCAAGGTGAATCCCGGTGCGTGCCGGTGAATCCTGTTGACCCTATCGCGTTGGGTGGTGGCGGCCGATCAGCCGACGACGAAGCCGGGGGAGACGCCGTGGATCGGGCGCGTGCTGCCGTCGGCGCCGCGAGCGTCACCGCGATAACGAATGCGGAAGCGGCCGACGGTCCGTGCCGGGATCGTCCACTCGATCCGGACGATCGATGCGTCATTCTGGCCGGCCGGCCGCCGCCAGCGCAGTGTGGTCTCCCAGTCGTTGTCGTCGGCGACGGTGGCCCAACCCGTTGCGGTTCTGCGCTGCACCTCCAGATAGGTGCCCTCGGTGTGGAAGTCGTTGTTGGGGTGCGCGCCGACGAACTCGACGGCGGCCACTTTACCCGTGCGGTAGCGGGGCTCCGGCGCAGCCAGGACGTCGCCGTAGGCGTGCCCGGCCATGGGCTGGTCGGGAGGTGGTGGTGGTAGCAGATCGGGTTGGAAACCGGACTTGTCCAGCGGAGCCGGCCCTCGGCCGGGCGGGGTGCCCGACGCCATGGCGGCGGCGAGAGAGTGGAATTCCTGCTGATAGGCCGACAACGTCCAGCGACCGTACTGTGTCTCACCACCTTCGTACTGCTGGGAGTCGTACTCCTCGGGCGTCGTCACGTATTGCGTGTAGGCATTCGAATAGCCCTGGATGAGGACGTTGTCCACGCTGACCCGGAGCGCATCGGCGACAACGGTGCGCAGCCGCAATCCGGCGACGATGGTCACCTCGGCCGGAATGGCGACCAACACGAGTTCGCCGATGCGCAGCAGCTGCAGTGGAACCACGTGCGGGATCCACGGGGCGGGCGGGAGCAGGCCGAGTGGAAAGGCGATCAGCTTGGGCGCCTGCATGTCGCGCATCCACGGGGACACTGGCGGATGCTTGTCGCCGCCGAAGGCCGCGACCACCGGGTTCGTGGCGCCCTCCTGAAGAAACCCGAGTTGGGAACGCCAGTTGTCCTCCGTGCTGGTGGCCGCGCCGGCCGCGCCCATCATGGCCGGCGTCGTCGCGGCCGGTTTACCCTCCGGGGTGTACATGCCGTCGATCCGGATCGCGGACATGTCGACGTAGCGCACGATCGAGTCGACACCGCCACGGGTCATCGGCCGGGCCGAGTCGAATGCGCTGCGGCCGGCGAGATACTGGCGCTCGCCGACGATCTCGCAGTTGCGTTTGTTGTCGTCGGTCGGCCCGCTCGGATGCATCTTGATCAGGTTGAGATTCGGCGTCATGTCGCCGCTGTTGGTCTGCGGAAATGCTGCGACGAATCCCGGCGATGTGCTCTCCCAGCGGTAGCTCGCGTAACCCTTGTTGTCTCCGGCGATGAGCCGGTTGCGGTCGGTCAGCGAGGTACCGTGCGTCGAGAACCAGGTGATGGCGCCGACGTCGGTGCCGCCCCGGCTCAGGCGTAGCACGGTGACAGCCGGGTCGATCGCGCCGGGAAACTGCCGGCGCTCGGCAGTGGGATTGAGGTCGAAGGCAACCCGAGAACGGTTGCGGCTCGCGTCGTGCAGTTCGCCGCGGCCCAGCGAAATCGTTCCGGGCGCGAGGTCGTCGTGGGCGCGGGCGATGGCGGTGACGATACCGTTGACCTCTGCGTCATAGGAGTTCTTCTTGAAGCCGTACGCGGCCAGCGAATACGCGAAATCCCACGCGGTGCCACCACACGACGCGTGCGTGTGGGTGGCGTTGAGGTTCACATTGCGCTCGGTGTAGAGATCGCCGAAACGCTTGTGCAGCAATGGCATCACACCCATGTGGTGCGACTGGAACAGGCAGGCGATGTCGCTGGTGACAAACACGACGCGTTCCCCGGTCGCCCGATCGACGATGATGTAGGCGCGCGCCCAGCATCGTTGCAGGAGGCCGGCGGCAACCTGATCGGCGTCGGAATAGCCCATCATGCCCTGGCCCGCGATTGCGCCGGTCATGTCGGCGATACCCCGGCCGATCAGATAGCCGTCGGCACCGTTGCCCCCTGCCGGCGCCTGACCGCTCGGCGTCGCACTCGCTGTCGATTGTCCGGCAACGAGTGCGACGCCGCCCCCGACGGTGGTCGCTGCTGCTCCCAAGAGCAGTGATCTCCTGGTCACTTCCATGTCGCCCCCTGTGTGGTTGTGATGTGGTGCGACGACGCTGTCGCGGTCGATGACGCCGCGGTCACCTCCGGACGACGTGTCCGAGCATCAAGGTGACGGTCGCCTCGGCGATCCGATCGCAGATCGATCTGTCCCGGGTGTTGAGGTAGGCCAGCGTGATCCCGTCGGTGGCCGCCACCACCAGGGGAGCGAGGTCGACGACGGGTCTGTCCCACTCGACGTGCGCCTGCGCCGCCGCCCGGGCCAGGCCCTCGGCGATGGCCGCGTAGTACCGGCGGTACATGTCGGCGCCGAGCCAGGCGAGATCGCTGGTCTGGCGCGCGTACTGGTTGAGCGAGATCATCGCCTGTTCGCGGTCGGGGTCGGCCACCACACCATCGATGTAGCCGAACAGACTCTCCCGCAACATGAGCCGGATGCCGTCGTATCCGTCGACGAGATCCTCGGCGGCCGCCGACAACGCCTCGGCGATCACCGAGATCTCGTTGTCGGTGCCACGTGCGACCAGTGCGGCGAGGAGATCGTCGCGCGACTCGAAGACGTAGTGGAAGGTCGACAGTGTCACCTGGGCCTCGCTGCTGATGGCTCGGGTGGTTGCGCCGTCGACGCCGCTACGTGCGATGACCCGAAACGCAGCGTCGAGCAACAGGTCTCGTCGTTTCTCTACGGGCATTCGAGCCATCATGTGTCCTTGCTGTACCGGATGGAGGATCGGTTAGTTCAGCGAGCCGAGTACTTCTTGTGCTGCGCGCTTGCCCGAACGGACAGCGCCATCCATGTAGCCGGTCCAGTAGTCGGCTGTCTCGGTACCCGCCCAGTGGACCGGACCGACCGGCGCGCGCAGCGCGGGACCGTAGGTGGTCAGGGTTCCCGGCGATGAGACCGCCACCGGGCCACCTTGGGCCCACGGGTCGAGGTCCCATTTGTAGATGCCGTGATCGATGAAATCGCGTGCTTCGGGGCCGAAGTAGTCGACGAAGTTGCCGATGCACTCGCGGACGATCTGGGATTCCGGTGCCCGGTCCAGCCGTCGCATGGCGTCCGCGGAGATGAACCCCATCAGGATGTGTCGATCCTCGGCGTAGCTTTCGAAGGTGACATCGATGGGTCGACCGTTGCCGTATACCTGGCCGGACAGGCCCTTGTCGCGCCAGAAAGGACGGCGGTACAGCGCCGCGAACTTGCTGACCGCGCCCATGTGATAGCCCCTGGTGATGCCGATCCGGGCGGCCGGGAGTCCGGGAGAGTACCTGATCTGATCGCTGATGGCCGGCGACATCGCGACTATCACCTTGCGTGCGCGGAAGGTTCCGGCGGTGCTGGTCACCGTCGCGATCTCGCTGGTGAAGTCGATGGACCGTACCGGGGCGTTGTAGACCATCCGGTCGCCGAGGGCCCGCGCCATCCGCAGTGGGATGAGTGCGGCGCCCCCTTCGAAGAGGCTCTCCTGGGCGCCGTCGTCGGTGCTCAACAAGCGGATGAGGGTGCCGGGGTTGTTCTCGTCGCCGGACGCGGCGATGTAGTTCAGGAAGTACAGAGCCGAGACCTCGTCCGGGCGGACCGACAGCGGCGCAGACATGGCCACCTGCATCAGCGCCCGGGCGGTCGATGTCGTCGCGATCTGGTGGCTGTACTGCTCCCAGGTCAACGAGTCGAGGTAGCGCGCATTGGGATGCTTCCACGGCTCGCCGACCGGGAAACCGGCCAACGCGTCGGCCTGGGCCCTGGCGAGACCAGCCCCCGCCTGCAGCGTCTCGGCTTGCAGCGGCAGCGGCAAAGCGGCCGGCATGCGTGAACTCTGACCGCTGTTCCAGAAGATGCTGTCGCCCTGGTTGTAGGTGGGGATGGTGCGCACGTCGTACTCGCGGGCAAGGGCGGCGATGTGATTTTGCGTCGGTCCGATGAACTCGGCCCCGGCATCCAGGGTGGCCCCGAGTTTCGGTGAGGAGATGTTGTGGACGCGGCCGCCGGCCCGCTCCCGAGCCTCGAGTACCACCACCGAGGCGCCCGCGGCGACGAGGGACTTGGCGGCGGCCAACCCGGAGAGCCCACCGCCGACGACGATGGCGTCGACGGTGTCGCCGGGTAGGGCGCGTGCACGGCCGATCCCGCCCAACGCGGACGCACCTACTGCGGCCCCCGCCGCGGCCAGTGTTGTACCGAGCAAACGCCGACGTGAGATGTCCTGGCTCATGGCGACCTTCCGTGCCGTGGACCCGCTGGTCCTGGGTGTGCGAGCAACGCTATCGACGCAATGTTTAGGTCATTTGACCTGAAGTAACGGCATGGTAACAGGTCGGTGTGGCGCTCGTCGCACCTTCTGGCTGGTACCCGATCGCCAGCGCATGCGCCCTGTTGGAGGCAGGGCAACGAAAGATCCACCCTCTCGGGTCCGCGGCGGGCGTCGTGGTGACGCGACAGCCGGGTCGGGAGGGTGGATCTCGGAGAGCGTCCGGATGAGGTCCGGGTGTGTCAGGCGTGGTCGGCAATA
The DNA here is from genome assembly GCF_026262595.1 of Gordonia aquimaris. Classification (NCBI taxonomy): domain Bacteria; kingdom Bacillati; phylum Actinomycetota; class Actinomycetes; order Mycobacteriales; family Gordoniaceae; genus Gordonia; species Gordonia aquimaris. Next base: position 91,250 of record NZ_JAPKFM010000006.1, read on the forward strand.
ATCGATGCAGCCTGATCCGCGTCGACGTTCTTGGCGATCAGCTTGGCGTTTTTGGTCTTTCGGATGGAGTACAGTCCGTCCTTCTTGGCGTGTGCGACGTGCAGTCCGGCCTTCTTCGCTGCCTTGTTCAGGTCCTCGAGCATGGCGGCGATGGTACGGCATGAACGTGAACGTTTCGTGCCGGTGCAGCGGCGGGTTGCCCAGGGGTGCGTTGAGGGGTGGGGAGTCGTCGAAAAATGTTGCATCACAACAGTTCTGATGTCACGTCGAGGTGAGGGGCGGCACCTCACACGCGGTGCGCGGGGGTGTGCGGGCACCTTGATGGTCGTGTAACCGGATGCATACCTGGTAACGAACCGTTCATACCTTCATCGCGTACTTCTCGGGCAGCGTCGCCCAGTTCACTGTCGCCACTTCCCACCGACGAAAGTACCTTGAGATGACTTCAACCCTGGAATCTTCGCGCACCTCCGACGAGGTATTGCTCGATCAGCAAGGTCATTGGATCCGCCACTGGCAGCCCGACGATCCGACGTTCTGGAACAGGATCGGCAAGAAGGTCGCCTTCAAGAACCTCTGCTTCTCGATCTTCGCCGAGCACATCGGATTCTCGGTGTGGTTGCTGTGGAGCATCGTGGTGGTGCAGATGACCGCCAACTCCGATGGCACCGCGGCCGCATCCGGTCCAATCCTGACATCCCGTTCGCTCTGCTGCTGGTGATCGCGGCGACTGCAGGTTTCGGCGGCGGCAACTTTGCCTCCTCGATGGCCAACATCTCCTTCTTCTACCCGGAGAAGGAGAAGGGCTGGGCCCTCGGACTGAACGCAGCCGGCGGAAACATCGGTGTGGCGGTTGCGCAGAAGATCATCCCGACCATCGTGGTCATCGGCGGCGGGGTCACCCTGTCCTATGCCGGCTTGTTCTATGCGCCACTGGCCGTGGGCGCCGCAGTGCTCGCGTTCTTGTTTATGAACAACCTGTCGGGGGCGAAAGCAGATGTGAAGCCGGTGTGGGACTCGCTGCGCCACCAGGAGACGTGGGTGATGTCACTGCTCTACATCGGTACGTTCGGGTCGTTCATCGGCTACTCTGCGGCCTTCCCGAGCCTGCTGAAGGCGGTGTTCGACCGTGGCGACATCGCGCTCACCTGGGCGTTCCTGGGGGCCGGCATCGGATCGATCGCCCGGCCGCTGGGTGGCAAGCTCTCCGACGTGATCGGCGGCGCGCGAATCACCGCGTTCAGCTTCGTCGCACTGGCAGTGGGTGCGGCCATCGCTCTGTGGTCGGTCAAGGCCGAGAACCTGCCGGTGTTCTTCGCCGCTTTCATGCTGCTGTTCGTCGCGACCGGCATCGGCAACGGCTCCACCTACCGGATGATCTCCAAGATCTTCCGCGTCAAGGGTGAGGATGCCGGAGGGACGCCCGAGATCATGACGAACATGCGGCGCCAGGCGGCCGGTGCCCTGGGCATCATCTCGTCGGTCGGTGCGTTCGGCGGTTTCATCGTGCCGCTGGCCTACGCGTGGTCCAAGAGCGCATTCGGCAACATCGAACCCGCGCTGTGGTTTTACGTCTTCTTCTTCATCGCGCTGCTGGGGGTGACCTGGTACAACTACATCCGTCCGAGCACGCGGATGGCGCAGGCCGGAGTCTGAGCCGCGACAACTCCTGGTCCACTGACGACGATGGCCCCCGGTCCGCTCGATGCGGACCCGGGGGCCATCATGTCGGGGTGGATGACGGGACTCGAACCCGCGACAGCCAGGATCACAACCTGGTGCTCTACCAACTGAACTACATCCACCATCGGCGTCCGTCACCCAGGATTTCTCACCGGGCCCCAGAGCCAGGGACTTACTCTAGCGGGTCGAGGTGGCCGAACTCCAATCGGTCCCGCATCGCGCGTGTTCACGCAGGTCCGAGGTCTTTCACGATCGTCGCGAGCTCGTCGGCCTCCGGTCCGGGAGCCGCCACGAACGCGGCGGCACGGTAGTACTTCAGTTCGCGGATCGACTCACGGATGTCGGCGAGTGCGCGATGGGCCAGGCCCTTCTCCGGCTGGCCGAAGTAGATCTTGGGATACCAGCGACGGCACAGCTCCTTGATCGAGCTCACGTCGACCATCCGGTAGTGGAGGTAAGCGTCGAGTTCGGGCATGTCGCGGGCGATGAATCCCCGGTCGGTGGCGATGGAGTTACCGGCCAGCGGGACCGCGCCCGCGGTGGACACCTGGGTGCGGATGTAATCGAGTACCTGCTTCTCGGCCTCGGCGAGGGTGGTGGTCGACGCCCGCACCTCCTCGGTGAGGCCGGAGGCCGCATGCATCTTGGTGACCACATCCGGCATCGCCGCGAGGTCCTCGTCGGATGCGTGGATCACGATGTCCACGCCGTCGCCGAGCACATTGAGTTCGCTGTCGGTAACCAGCGCGGCGATTTCGATCAATTTGTCGGACTCGACCCGCAGACCTGTCATCTCGCAGTCGATCCACACCAGTTTGTCCTGCACGCGGTCAACCTTAGCCGCCGTCGCGCGTACGGTATCGCGTCACCGGTGCCGACGATTCCGGCCCGATGTTCCGGCGGAGGGGTCCACGGGACTGCTGATCGAGTGGCCCGGCGTGCCAGCGCAGGGTTGACCGGCTGCTGATCGAGTGGGCCGATGTGCCGGCGCAGGGTTGACCGGCTGCTGATCGAGTGGGCCGATGTGTCGGCGGAGGGTTGACCGGCTGCTGATCGAGTGGGCCGATGTGCCGGCGCTGGGTTGACCGCTGCTGATCGAGTGGCCCGGGGCGCTAGCCGAGGGCGTATCGAGATCCCTGCACCACTCAGTACGGTGGTGGGTTCTGTGTGTTCCAGCGTTCCATGGCGCGGGTGTCGGCGCGCTCTACCGATTTCGCGCGTTGGCCGCGGAGGGTGTCGATGCGTTGTCGGGCGGGGTCATCGGGTGGTCGGGTGCTGCGGGTGAGCGAGGTGAACAGGTCGCGGCCGGTGAACGCGTTGCCCAGGTAGGTGTGGCCGGTCGGTGATTGGAAGAACACCGTGCCCAGTGGGTCTTGGTAGTCGCGCCACCCGGTGGCGAAGGTTTTGATGCGGTGGTGAAAACGGCACAGCGGCTTAAGGTTTCGTGCATCGGTGGCGCCACCCTCGGCGTGTGGGACCGAATGGTCGACATCGGCGTGATAGGCGCGGTTGTTGCAGCCGGGAAAGCTGCAACACAGCTCGCCGGCCCGGATGAGGTCGGCAAGTTTCTTCGACGGCGCGTAACGGTCGACCTGTGCGAGGTTGGTGGTGTCGGGTGTGACGTAGCAGCGTTTGGCCTCGGCCAACAATGCGCGGGCGGTGTCGGCATCGATGACTCCGTGGCCGTCGAGGAAGGCCGGATCATCATCGTGACCCAGCAGGGTGCTCAGATTGACCACGATGTGAAACGTCGGACGCGGCGCACAATCCGTCGTGGCGGCGTCAGCGTCGACCGGTGCGCCCGAAGTGTCGCCCTGCCCGTCGCGGACCTCGGGTTCACCGGCCGCCGCGGGGTCGGGTGCCGTCGCCTCGTCCTCGACTGCGATCGCGTCACTGTCGGGTGTCTCGTCGGACGCACCGAGCCCCTCGCCGGCGGCGCTGTCATCGTCGGCGCCGGCGGTGGTGGTGCAGACTTCGCACCGGCAGTCCAGACGGGCGGCACCATCGGCCAAAGCGACCAACGCATCGGCGCGGCGTTGAGCGGCGGTGCGTGGATCGTCGGGATGCACCGCCGCGGCCATCGCTTGGAGTCGGGCATCGATGGCCGCGGCCTGCTCGGCGGGCAACACACCCCCGATACGCGATTGGCCCGGGGTGTGTCGGTCGGGGCGCACACTGATGTTGCGGTCGGTGTCGACCTGCTCACGGCGACGCCGCACCGCGGCCGGATCGATCTTCGCGATGATCTTGTCGATCATCGTGGTGAACCGGGTCATCGACATCGGCTCGCGCGACTCGATGGCCGCAGCGATCTCGGTATCCAACACGGCGAACTTCGCGGGATCGACCAACACGGTGCGCCGTACCACCACCAGAAACCGCGGTAGGTCGATACGGCCGGCGACAAGGGTGGCGCCGGTGAACGGCAACTGATGACGTAACACGCTGCCGGCCTCGATCAACTCCCGCGCCCGCGCCGGTGGCACCGTCAACGCCGCACCGACCTCGGCGACCGCCATCTCCAACCCGGTCGGCCCGTACTGGGCGCGGGGATCCTCCCCGGCCGCCGCACGCCTGGCCAAACGTTCCAAAGTGGCCAGCGACGTCGACTGCTCACCCAACGCCGCAGCCAACCGCACCAGATGGTCCTGTTCACGTTCATCATGAATCAGGCTGACCGCCTGCAACATCCGATAATCGGCGGCCGCGCGCACCGCGTTGCAATGATGAAGCACCTCGACCAACTCGGTAGCGCAATGCCGCTCATCATCGGCCATCTGGGCCAACGCCGGCGCGCTCGAATTCATGACACCAAACTAACCGCACCCACCGACAACTTTCGTCGACGCAGGTCAAACCCCACAACAGACCGTGGATGACTCAGCCGTCGTCGCCGAGTTTCCGATAGAACGTGCCGACGATCGGCGCGACCACTGCGCGTGGGCTGTATCCACCGGCGACCGACATCGCTTTCGACAGGGTGCCCGGAACCACCCGCATCTTGTTGTGTTCCAGCGCATCCAGGCTCATCTCGGCGACCTTGTCGCTGGAGTGCCACAGGAAGTCGGGGACCATCTTGTCCACGATGGACTGGTTTTCGGGTGCCGGCGTCGCTGTGCGCACCGGCCCCGGCGCGAGCAGGGTGACGTGGACGCCTTGAGCGGACACCTCGCCGCGCAGCGACTCGCTGAAGGTGTTCACGAACGCCTTCGTGGCCGCATACGTGGCGTTGTTGGGGATCGGCATGTTCCCCGCGGCCGAGCCCACCATGAGGATTCCGCCGGAACCACGGTGCACCATGTGCGGGAGTACGGCCAAGGTCAGATCGTGGACGGCGTTGACGTTCAGCCGGACCTGCGCGCGTTCGTACTCCGGGTTGAGGTCACTGACCGGTCCGAAGGTGGCGATCCCGGCGTTGTTGCACAGGATGGAGATCTCGCGTCCGGCGAGTTCGGCACAGAGCACCTCGACCGCAGGTGAATCCGAGAGGTCGACCGGGCGCACTTCGACCGCGATGTCGTGGCTGTCACGGAGCTCGGCGGCGAGGCCCTCGAGGATGTCACCGCGACGAGCGACCAAGACGAGCGAATGCCCGCGCGAGGCCAGTGCCCGCGCCAGTGCCATCCCGATGCCGGATGAGGCGCCGGTGACAACGGCGCGGGCGGACTCGGTCGGCGACGGGACACCCATGTCTGAAGATCCTAGTCGGGCGGTCGGGGGGATCTCGATACACCGGCTCGCTGCGCTCGCGCGGTTACTCGATCGGCGGGGGACACACCCGCTGCGCTCGCGCGGTTACTCGATCGGCGGGGGCCACACCCGCTGCGCTCGCGCGGTTACTGGATCGGCGGGGATACACCCGCTGCGCTCGCCGACATCGAGACCCCCTCCGCCTTGGTCAGGCGATGCCGGCGGCCACCTCGGTGCCCTGCCGGATGGCCCGCTTGGCGTCGAGCTCGGCGGCCAGGTCGGCGCCACCGATGACGTGCGTGGTCACCCCGGCGACGGTCAACGGGTCCACGAGTTCGCGCACCGATTCCTGACCGGCACACACGACCACGTTGTCGACTTCGAGGATGCGGGTCTCGGTGACCTTGCCCTCGTCGTCGTGGAAGCTCAGGTGCAGCCCCTGGTCGTCGATCTTGTCGTAGGTGGCGCCCGAGATCTGTTCCACGCCCTTCATCTTCACCGTCGCGCGGTGCACCCAGCCGCTGGTCTTGCCCAGTGTCTTACCCTGCTTACCGGGCTTGCGCTGCACCAGGTAGACCTGACGGATCGCCGGCAGCGGACGGGGTTTGGTGACGAACCCGGGCTTGTCGCCGTCCTCGGTGACGCCCCATTCCTGCTCCCATTCCTTGAGGTTCAACGATGGGGATTCGTCTGTGACGAGGAACTCGCTGACGTCGAAGCCGATGCCGCCGGCACCGATCACCGCGACACGCTTGCCGATCTCGCGACGGCCGAGGACGGCGTCGGCATACGACATCACCATCGGGTGGTCCACGCCCGGGATGCTCGGAATGCGCGGGGTGACACCGGTTGCCACGATGACGTCGTCGTATCCGCCCTCGATGATCTCGTCGGCGGTGACGCGCTTGTTCAGCACCACGTTCACACCGTTGATCTCCAGTTGACGGGTGTAATAGCGAATCGTCTCACTGAACTCTTCCTTGCCTGGGATGCGGGAGGCGATGGAGAACTGCCCACCGATGCTGGAGCCACCCTCGTAAAGGTCCACTTTGTGGCCGCGTTTGGCCGATGCGACCGCGGCCGACAACCCGGCCGGTCCGGCGCCGATGACCGCGACCCGCTTGGCGCGGCGCGTCGGTCCGAGTAGCAGCGTCGTCTCGCGGCCCGCCTGCGGATTGACCAGGCAGGAGACGTGCTTGCCGACGAAGGCGTGGTCGAGGCAGGCCTGGTTGCAGCCGATGCAGGTGTTGATCTCGTCGGCCCGACCCTCACGGGCCTTGTTGGCGATCTCGGGATCGGCGAGGAACGGGCGGGCCATCTGTACGGCGTCGACGCGCCCACGTTCGAGGATCTCCTCGGCGAGTTCGGCGGTGTTGATGCGGTTGGCGGCGATCAGCGGGATCGACACCTGGTCGCGCAGACGCTCGGTGAATTTCACGAATGCGCCGCGGGGCACCGAGGTGACGATGGTGGGCACTTGCGCCTCGTGCCAGCCGATGTCGGTGTTGATGGCATCCACCCCGTGCTCCTCGGCCTTACGGGCCATGAGCGCGATTTCGTCCCACGTCTGGCCGTTGCGGATGAGGTCGGCGATGGACTGGCGCAGGATGATCGGGAAATCACGCGGCACCTGGCGGCGCATCTCCTTGATGACCTCGACGAGGAACCGCTGCCGGTTCTCCGTTGAGCCACCCCACTTGTCGGTTCGATCGTTGGTGTGCGGGCAGAGGAACTGATTGATCAGGTAACCTTCGCCGCCCATGATCTCGACCGCGTCGTAGCCGGCCTGCCGGGCCAGCTTCGCCGACCGTCCGAAGCTGCGGATGACGTGCCGGATGATCGGCTCGTTCATCTTGAGGTGTTTGAACGGATGGATCGGTGACGGCTCGGAGCCGGCGGCGACCTTGAACGGGTTGTAGCCGTAGCGACCGGCGTGGATGAGCTGCATTGCGATCTTGCCGCCCTCGTCGTGCACGGCCTTGGTGACCCGCTGATGTCGCTTGACCTCCAGGACGTTGGTCATCTTGCCGCCCGCGATGGACAGCACACCGGTACGGCTGGTGGCGAATCCGCCGGTGATGATGAGCCCAGCACCGCCCTTGGCGCGCTCGGCGAAATACGCGGCGAGTTTGTCGATGTCCCACACCCGATCCTCGAGACCGGTGTGCATCGAACCCATGATGAGGCGGTTCGGGATGGTCATCCCGCCGATCTGCAATGGTTCGAACAGGTTGGGGAACTGTTGATTTCGCTCGGCCGTGTGGGCTGACATGGCGTTGCCTCTCGTGTCGGGGTCGTTGCGGGGAGGTGATCGTGGGTCAGGTGGACAGTTCGCGTTCGAGGGCGTCGATGACCTCGTCGCACCAGTCGACGAAGCCCTGCTCGGATCGAATTCCGCCGCGCAGCACCAGGTACTGATGGAGTTTGCGGCCGGTCAGGGTGTCGGGAGCGGGGTAGTACGCCGCCTCGAAGCCGTTGAAAAGGGTCAGTTGGGCGAGATGTTCGTCGCGATGCGCCTTGAGCTCGCCGATGATGGTGGCCAGATCGCCGAATTCGGCGGCGCGCAACTTGACTCCGAGGTCGTTGCGCAGCGGCTGCAGCGGCGTCGGACTCATCGCCCACTCCGCCAGCACTTTCCGGCCCGCGTCGGAGACGGTGTAGACCTTCTTGTCGGGTCGACCGTCCTGGGGAATCGATTCGAAACTCACCAGGCCGTCAGCGTGCAGCTTCTTCAGGGTGCGGTAGATCTGCTGATGGGTAGCCGACCAGAAGTAGCCGATGGATCGGTCGAACTGCTGGCCGATCTCGTAGCCCGTTCCGGGCCGTTCGGCCAGCGACACCAGGATCGCATGCTCGAGCGCCACGATGTGAACCTAGCACTGCACCTACGCACTATGCAACAAAGTTCATATGTGGCCGAATTCTGCCTTCGTGCAGTTCCAGCACCTCGTCGGCGATCTCGGTGACGCGGCCGTCGTGGGTGATGAGGAGGGTGGACCGACCGGCAGCCAACCGCTGCAGCGGCTCGAGGATGCGTTGGGTCGTTGCATCATCGAGGCCGGATGTCGGTTCGTCGAGGATGAGGATCGGTGTGTTGCGCAGGAAGGCGCGCGCCATCGCGATGCGTTGACGTTGTCCGCCGGAGAGGGTCAATCCGTCCTCGGCGAGTGGGGAGTCGTACCCGGCGGGCAAGGCGCTGATGAACGAGTCGGCGTCGGCCGCGATCGCGGCGGCGATGATCGATGCGCGGTCGGCGTCCGGGCATCCGTAGGCGATGTTGTCGGCGACCGTGCCGGTCTTGATTACGGGTTGCTGGGGGAGCAGGGTGATGTGTTCGCGAATCGAGCGGCCGGTGAGCTCCGACAGCGACCGGTCTCCCAGGGTGATGGTGCCCTCATCGGGTCGCTCGAACCGGCAGAGCAGCGACGCGAGGGTGGATTTCCCGGCGCCACTGGCCCCGACCAGCGCGGTGATGGCTCCGGGGTTCAGATCCAGCGACACCCGATCGAGGACCGTCACGCCCGCACGCCGCAGAGTCACCGCGCGCATGGAGATCCGGTGATCGGCTCCCCGATGGGCGACCGCGTCGGGCTGGTCTGCGTCGGTCGGTTCCAGATCGAGCAGTTCGCAGATGCGTTCGGCGCTCACCGTCGCCGACGCGAGCGCGAGCCGGACCTCGGCGAGTTCCTGCATCTTGGGATAGAGCATGCCGAGGTAGCCGGTCAAGGCCAGTAGCGCTCCCACGCTGAGCGCACCTTGGCGGACCTGCCACACCCCGGCGACGGCGATGGCCAGCGTCACCACCACCTGTCCGAAGCCCATCACCGCACCGAATCCGGCCTCGATCCGGGTCTGGGTCAAGCGGGTGCCGAGCCAGGTGACACCGTGACGGTGCAGACGGGCATGCTCGCGGTCCTGTTGGTTGTAGGCGACGGCGGTCTCGTGGCCGGTGATCGCGGTCGAGACGGCCAGCGCGATGTCGGCATTGGCGATGCGTTCGTCGCGGGTGACCAGCGTCTGGCGACGCGAGTAGAGCGCCGACAGTGCCCACAGGACGGGCACCGCGGCCAGCGCCACCAACGCGACCTGCCAACTCATGATGAATGCGGCGACGACCAGGCCGGCGGTGTTCACCGCGGCGATGACGAACTGCATCAGTCCGGAACCCACCAGATACTCGACGGCCTCCAGATCCCCGGTGTGCCGCGTGACGAGGTCCCCGACACCGAACCGGCGGTGGACGACGGGATTGAGGCGTTGGATGTGGGCGAACAGGTTGTCGCGCAGGCGTAACACCACGCGCTCGGAGATCCCGATCGCAGCCACCTGGCCGTAATAGTCGGCCGCGGTGGCCACGGCAGTCACCAGTAACCAGAGGACGGCCAGCGCGCCGAACTGCGTCAGACTGGTCGCGGTGAGTGCACCGTCGATCACGTCGGACAGCACGAAGATGCCGACGATCTCACACCCAGTGGCGATCAGCAGGAGCGTGGCGGCCAGGGCGAAGCGAGAACCCTCGGAGGCAAGCGCGAACGAGAAGCGGTGGAATGCGTCGCGCGCGGTCATCTGGATGCGGCCCTCCCGTGAGTTGCGGCCGGCGGCAACGCCGACCCGAGAAGAACCTAGGCGGCCATCCTTCGGGCCAGCTTCCGCGGAACTGGGAGAACGCTGTCAGCGCCACGTGGCGACCTCTGGGGCTCAGGTCAGCGCCGCCACACCGAGCCAGATGAGCGCCACCACCTTGATCACCTCAAGGGCTACATAGACGAGGTGTGCGTGGCTCCGGGGTCCGGTGCGGCCGGCCAGGACGGCATCCGAGCGCCGGGTCAATCGCGGGCGCACGCCAACGAGTTGGACGGCGAGCGCCCCGACTGCGACACCGGCTGCGACAGGTACCGCCGCAGCCGGGGGATCACCGGCGACCACGGCGACGACGATGGCGACGGCCCACAGCAACTCCACGGCGTTGAGCGCGCGGAACACCAGACGGCCGATCCCCAGCCCGATCGGCAGGGTGACCCCGGGTGCACGGAACTTGAGTGGTGCCTCCAGGAACGAGATTGCCAGCACCATGCCCAACCAGAGGAATGTGCACGCGCCGACGAGGGCGTCCGTGGCGGTCATCAGGACTTCGATCGCAGTAGTTCGGGGCCGAAGGCCTCGTAGTGCACGCGGTCTTCGTCGATTCCACGGGAGAGGAACTCCGCGCGCATCGTTGACAGAAATCCGCCTGGGCCGCAAAGCATCACGTGTGCTGATCGATCCAGCTGCAGGTCATGTAGAGACATCTGGCCGCGTCGTACCGATGCGGAGATGACGTGGGGCGACGCGTTCTCGTACCACTGGACCAGTCGGGCATCGGGCAGCGCGTCGACCAGGGCGGCGAGCCGGCCACGGTGAGGTTGGCGGTCGCGTGAGCGATCCGCATGCAGAACCGTCACCGATCGCGGGTCCCGCGCGTTGGCCATCGCTTCGAGCAGGCCGATGACGGGGGTGCAGCCGATTCCGGCGGAGGCGAGGACCATCGGCGCGTCGTCGTCGGGCAGGACGAGATCTCCGAACGGGGCGCTCACCCGGAGCGAATCACCCTCGAACACCTCAGTGTGCAGATATTCCGAGACCTCGCCGGCCAGTTTCACGCTGATCCGCCATCCGGGTGCGGTCGGCGCCCCGGTCAGGCTGTACTGGCGGATCTGTTGCGCACCGTCGGGAAGACGCACCTGTACCGAGATGTACTGTCCGGGAGTGAATCCCGGCAGTGGTCGATCGTCGGCGCCGATCAGCTTCAGCGCGATCGTGTCCGGTGACTCCTGGGTACGTTCGACGACGCGGACCTCGCGCCACACCTGACCGGGCGCCACGCCGGCGTGGTCGTACAGGTCGTTCTCGGTCGCGATGAGCAGGTCGGCCATGTCCCAATACAACTGATCCCACGCGTCGGCGACCTCGGCGGTCACCGAGTCGCCCAACACCGCCACGATCGCTGCGAACAGATGCTCGTGTACGACGGCGTACTGGTCGCGCGTCACGCCCAGTGACGCATGCTTGTGCGCGATCCGGTCGAGGATGAGACGTTGGCGCCGGATGTCGGGCTCGAGTTGCAGTCCGGCGAAGGCGGCCACCGCTCCGGCCAGCGCCTGGGATTGTTCACCGGTCTGCTGATGCGTTCGGTTGAACAGGTTGTCGCGCAACTCCGGATGTGCCGTGAACAGTCCTTGGTAGAACCGGGTGGTGATCTCGCCGAGCGCGGATTGCACCGACGGCAGACTAGCGGCGAGGGTGCGCCGTTGGGTGTCGGACAACATGGGGACTCCTGTTCCTCGGTGGCGATGGTGCTCAGATCTCGATCGTCAGGGGGTAGTGCTCTTGTCAGCTCTGGGGTGCGTAGTGCTGGTCGTGTCGTCGGGGACTCGTGGTGTCAGCGACAGCAGTACGGCGGCGGTCGGTTCGCCGACGAGGTCGGCCACGGTTTGTTCGTCGAGGCTGGTGAAGAACGCCGTGCGCGCCCGGGCCAGCGCACCCCGCAGCCGACATGCCCGACGCAGCGGGCAGGGTTGGGGCGCTTCGCAATCGACCACCTCATCAGTGCCCTCGAGGCTCTGCGCCAGCCAGCCCACCCGTGCCTCGCGCCCGAGGTCGGTGATCGCCAGGCCGCCGCTGCGTCCCCGACGTGCGTGTACGACTCCCATCTCGGACAGTCGGCCCACCACCTTCGCCACGTGGGTGTACGGCACCGCGAGTTCTGCGGCCAAGGTCTTTGTGGTGAGGACTGTTGGGTCCGAATCGTTTTCACCGGCGACGGCGAGGCGCATCACCACCCGGAGGCCGATGTCGGTGAACCGGGTCAGTTGCATGAATCGAGTAGACCATAATTGGAATACAGGATGCATATTTACTGCGCGTGATGCCGGTCACCTTGCGCGTTGGGCCGCAGGCCGACCCGCCATGCGCCACACTGAGTCCCATGGCGACACCGCACACGCGACCGAGGGGTTTCCTGTTCTGGCAGCGGGTTGAGGGTGGTGGGGTGATCGCCCCGGACGAACGGCTTGGCTGGTCGAAGACCGTGGGGATCGGCCTGCAGCACGTGGTCGCGATGTTCGGCGCGACGTTCCTGGTGCCGGTACTCACCGGCTTCCCACCGTCGACGACGCTGTTGTTCTCCGGGATCGGCACGCTGCTGTTCCTGCTCATCACGCGCAACCGCCTGCCGAGCTACCTGGGGTCGAGTTTCGCGATCATCGCGCCGGTACTCGCCGCGACTGCGTCCACGGGGCAATCGGCCGCGCTCGGCGGCATCGTGGTGGTGGGCGCGCTACTGCTGGTGATCGGCGCGATCGCGCATTTCGCGGGCATCGGCTGGGTCGAGGTGTTGATGCCGCCGGTGGTGACCGGCACGATCGTCGCCCTCATCGGGCTGAACCTCGCACCCACCGCGAAGGCCAACTACGAGCAGGATCCGGTCATCGCCACCGTGGTCCTGGTGTTACTGGTCGCGTCGGTGGTGCTGTTCCGGGGCATGCTGGGCCGACTGGCCATCTTTCTGAGCGTCATCCTCGGCTATGTGATCTCGCTGATTTTCGACAAGGTCGACACCACCGGGATCAGTGACGCGGCGTGGGTCGGCCTGCCGGAGTTCCAGGCGCCGAGTTTCCACCTGTCGGTGATCCCGATGTTCCTGCCGGTGGTGCTGGTGCTGCTGGTGGAGAACATCGGCCACGTGAAGTCGGTGTCGACGATGACCGGCATCAACTATGACCGCAGGATCGGGCGGGCGTTGGCCGCCGACGGCCTGGCCACCGTGCTGGCCGGTAGCGGCGGCGGGTCGGCGACCACCACCTACGCCGAGAACATCGGGGTCATGGCGGCCACCAAGGTGTATTCGACCGCCGCCTACTGGGTGGCGGGCGCGGCCGCGATCCTGCTGGGACTATCGCCCAAGGTCGGCGCGGTGATCGCCGCGGTCCCGCCGGGTGTGCTCGGTGGCGTGACGACCGCGCTCTATGGCCTGGTCGGCATTCTGGGCGTGCACATCTGGGTCACCAACCGGGTGGACTTCGGACGGCCGGTCAATCAGTTCACCGCGGCCATCCCATTGGTGATCGGCATCGCCGACTTCACCTGGGAGGTCGGTGACCTGAACTTCGGCGGCATCGCCCTGGGGGCCGGCGCCGCGCTGGCCATCTACCACTCGATGGCGCTGATCGGCCGGTGGCGGGGGACGGTCACCACCTGACGCGGGCGTGCTCCATCGAGCACGGTCGCTCAGTCCTTGCTGCCCGGTATTCCGATCACGAACCCGATCCCGATGATCACGCACGAGACGAACGCCACGGCCGGCATCACCCACATGTAGTCCATGTGAGGGATGTTACGAGTCGGGCGGTGGCCGCGCGCGGTTTCCGCGGGACAACGGGACCTTGGTCCCGGAAGCGCAGATGTCCACACCGACCGGAGGTCGGCAGGAATGTCACGGTGCGCCCGCGTGAATCTCTTTCAACCACGCAGTGGGCGCACACCGACCGGAGGTCGGCAGGAATGTCACAGTGCCCCCGGCAGGATTCGAACCTGCGACCTAGGGATTAGAAGGCCCTTGCTCTATCCACCTGAGCTACGGAGGCTGATGCCGCCCTGAGGCGGCAGCGTGGGCGAGTATAGCCCGTCCTACAGTTGTCTCATGACCAGCGCAACGCCGACAGTTCCGGCCACGTCCGGCCGGGACTCGATGCGTGAGCAGCGCGGCATCGTCGCGGGGCTCGCCTGGGCGTCGGGATGGTTGGCCGGTCTCGTGGCGATCGTGGTGACGGCGCTGTCGGCGGCATCGGCGGTCGAACTGGCCGGGGTCCCCGATCCTGGGTGGATCACCACCTACGGCGTTGCGGCGGTCACCGCGGTCGGGGAGGTAGCGGCCGCGGTCGCGGTCGGGTCCGCGCTGTTCGCCGCGTTCTTCGTGCCACCCCAGGCCGATGGGGTGCTCGACGTCGGCGGGTACCGGGCGATCCGGATCGCCGCGTCCGCGTCGCTGGCGTGGGCCATCTGTGCGGTGCTGATGATCCCGCTCTCCATCTCCAACGTGAGCGGGCAGCCTCTTTCGGAGACGATGCGGCCGGCCAACCTCATCACCGCGTACTCGCAGGTTGCCGACGCGCGTACCTGGCTGTGGACGGCCGTCTTCGCCCTGGTCGCCGCCGCGACCGCCCGCGTCGTGCTGCGGTGGGGGTGGACCGTCGCGGTACTCGGCATCGCAGTGATGAGCCTGATGCCGATCGCGCTGGCAGGCCATTCCTCGACCGGCGGCAATCACGACCTCGCCACCAACAGCCTGATCCTGCACATCGTCGGCGCGACGGTGTGGATGGGCGGACTCTTCGCCGTGCTGCTCTACGCCTTCGCCGGTGGCCGGTGGCGTGTGCTGGCGGTCGCGCGGTTCTCTCGCGTCGCTTTCTGGGCGATCCTCGTCGTCGGAGTCAGCGGCGTGATCAACGCACTGGTGCGGATGTCACTCGCGGATCTGTTCACCGACGTCTACGGCGCGCTGGTGCTGGCCAAGGTGTCTGCGTTGGTGGTCCTGGGGGCACTCGGCGCGTGGCACCGGCGAGCGACGATCACCCGACTGGCCGAGGAGCCCGCCGAGCGATCTCTGTTCGTCCGGTTCGGGCTCGTCGAGGTCATGGTCTTCGCGATCACTTTCGGACTGGCGGTGGGGTTGTCGCGCACGCCGCCCCCGGCCGGGGAGATCGCCGACATCAGCGCGGTGGAGAACCAGATCGGCTACCGCATCGACGGGCCGCCGACGCTTGCGCGCATCGCGTTCGACTGGCGATTCGACCTGCTGTTCGGCGCCCTGGCGATCGTCCTGGCGGTGGTGTACCTGCGGGGCGTGGTGCGTTTGCGACGACGCGGTGACCACTGGCCGGTGGGCCGCACCGTCGCCTGGATACTGGGCTGCGCGCTGCTGCTGTTCACCACCTCGTCGGGCCTCGGTCGGTACTCGCCTGCGATGTTCAGCGTGCACATGATCGCGCACATGTCGATGTCGATGATGATCCCGGTGCTGTTGGTGCTCGGTGGTCCGGTGACCCTGGCGCTACGTGCTCTGCCGCCCGCCGGCCGAGGTAATCCGCCGGGCCCGCGGGAATGGATACAGTCGGCCATCCACAGTGCGCCGTCGCGGTTCCTGACCCACCCGGCGATCGCCGCGGTCATCTTTGTCGGCAGCTTCTACCTGCTGTACCTCAGCGGCCTGTTCGAGACGATCGTTCCCTACCACGCGGCGCATCTGCTCATGAACGTGCACTTCGTGGTCAGCGGCTACCTGTTCTACTGGCTCGTCATCGGTATCGACCCCGCGCCACGGCAGGTGACGCCGGTGGCCAAACTCGGCATCGTGATGGGTTCGTTGCCGTTCCACGCCTTCTTCGGCGTGGCGCTGATGATGACCAGTGCCGTGATCGCCGAGAGCTACTACCGCGGGCTCAATCTGCCCTGGGACTACGAGCTGTTCGACGACCAGCGCGTGGGCGGGGGGATCGCCTGGGCCACCGGTGAGATCCCGCTGGTGGTGATCATGCTGGCGTTGCTGGTGCAATGGCGGCGCCAGGATGAGCGGCAGGCGCGTCGTTACGACCGTCGGGCGGTGCGTGACCATGACGCCGACCTCAACAGCTACAACGAGATGCTCTCGGAACTCAACAAGCGCAAGTGACCTGTTCGGGACACCCGAGGAGTTGTCCACAGATGTTGTCGCGGTCCCGTTGCGGGGCCACCTCTGGAGAGATGCTGGCTGCAGTCACGCGACGACGTGGCGAGCACCGAACAGAGGAGTCGAGAGCATGTACGAGACCTACACGACCGTCATCGGGACCGTGGTGTCCGATCCACGTCATCGCCAGACCACGACAGGGGAGGCGGTGATCTCGTTTCGCGTCGCCTGCAACTCCCGCCGGATCGACAAACGCACCCAGGAATGGATCGACGGGCCGACGCTGTATCTCACGGTGAGCTGCTGGCGGCGACTGCTGACCGGTGTGTCACAGGCGGTGGCCAAGGGGCGCCCGGTGATCGCGCACGGTCAGATCAAGACCAACGAGTACGTCACCGCGGACGGCGAGCGGCGCGCCGACCTGGAAATGACCGCCACCGCCGTCGGGTTGGACCTGAGCAGGTGTGTGGTGAGTTTCCACGGCGCTCCGGGGCAGGAGCCTTCCACCGACGACACCGCACCACGGCCGGTCGCGACGACCGCCGACGGTGCGGCACCCGACGCGGAGACACGCAGAGCGGCCTAACCTGTGACACCGCGGACGCCCCGCGCCCCCAGCGTCGGGGTGTCCGCGACCGGGGGGTCGTCGGCCCACTAGGCTGGGGACAAGTTGTGCCATCCCGCCGACACGGCCGGATCGACCCCGGAGAGTGCTCACCGTGACCGGTTGCGGGACCGATATCTAGGTCTGAAGGAGACGCTGTAAGTGGCTGAGTTCATCTACACCATGAAGAAGGTGCGCAAGGCGCACGGCGACAAGGTCATCCTCGACGACGTCACCATGTCCTTCTACCCGGGCGCCAAGATCGGTGTCGTCGGCCCCAACGGTGCGGGTAAGTCGTCGATCCTCAAGATCATGGCCGGGCTCGATCAGCCGTCGAACGGCGAGGCCTTCCTCGATCCCGACGCGACCGTTGGCATCCTGCTGCAGGAGCCGCCCCTCAACGAGGACAAGACGGTCAAGGAGAACGTCGAGGAGGGGATGGGCGAGATCAAGGTCAAGCTCGACCGCTTCAACGAGATCGCGGAGAAGCTCGCCACTGACTACTCCGACGAGCTCATGGAAGAGATGGGCAAGCTCCAGGAGGACCTTGACAACAACGACGCCTGGGACCTCGATTCGCAGCTCGAGCAGGCGATGGACGCCCTCCGTTGCCCGCCCGGTGACTCGCCGGTCACCCACCTGTCCGGCGGCGAGCGACGCCGCGTGGCGCTGTGCAAGTTGCTGCTGCAGAAGCCTGACCTGCTGCTCCTCGATGAGCCGACCAACCATCTCGACGCCGAGAGTGTGCTGTGGCTCGAGCAGTTCCTCGCGTCCTACCCCGGCGCCGTTCTCGCCGTCACCCACGACCGGTACTTCCTCGACCATGTCGCCGGCTGGATCTGTGAGGTCGACCGCGGCAAGTTGCACCCGTATGAGGGCAACTACTCCACCTACCTCGAGAAGAAGGCCGAGCGCCTCGAGGTGCAGGGCAAGAAGGATCAGAAGCTGCAGCGCCGACTCAAGGAGGAGTTGGCTTGGGTGCGGTCGGGTGCGAAGGCCCGCCAGACCAAGAACAAGGCGCGTCTGGCCCGCTACGAGGAGATGGCCGCCGAGGCGGAGAAGACCCGCAAGCTCGATTTCGAGGAGATCCAGATCCCCACCCCGCCGCGTCTGGGCGACGTGGTGGTGGAGGTCTCTCACCTCGACAAGGGTTTCGACGGGCGGGTACTGATCAAAGACCTGTCGTTCACCCTGCCGCGCAACGGCATCGTCGGCGTGATCGGTCCGAACGGCGTCGGTAAGACCACGCTGTTCAAGACCATCGTCGGACTCGAGGAGCCCGACTCCGGCAACGTCAAGGTCGGCGAGACGGTCAAGCTCAGTTACGTCGACCAGGGTCGCGCCAACATCGATCCCAAGAAGACGGTGTGGGAGGTGGTCTCCGACGGCAACGACTTCATCGAGGTCGGCCAGAACGAGATGCCCTCACGCGCGTACGTGAGTGCGTTCGGCTTCAAGGGACCCGACCAGCAGAAGCGTTCGGAGGTGCTCTCCGGTGGTGAGCGCAACCGGCTGAACCTGGCACTGACCCTCAAAGAGGGCGGCAACCTGATCCTGCTCGACGAGCCGACCAACGACCTCGACGTGGAAACCCTCGGCTCGCTGGAGAACGCACTCGAACAGTTCCCCGGATGTGCCGTGGTCATCAGCCACGACCGCTGGTTCCTGGACCGCACCTGTACCCACATCCTGGCGTGGGAGGGCAACGTCGAGGAAGGCCAGTGGTTCTGGTTCGAGGGCAACTTCGAGGCCTACGAGGCCAACAAGATCGAACGTCTCGGTGCCGACGCCGCCCGCCCGCACCGGGTTACCCACCGTCGCCTGACCCGCGACTGACCGCTGTGGCCGCGTGTCCCGTCCCGGCGGACACGCGGCGGTCCAACGCGGACCCAGACGGCGTCGGGATCACTACGATCGCAGGAGAGGGACACCCCCGGAGATTCCGGGGTTCCTGCCTCTGCAGCGACGGGGTGAGCGCCGGTGACGAATATGACATCGCTTCTACCGCAAGCGATTGCACGCTACTTCAGTTCGTCGTCGGTGCTCGACGACGCGCAGTTGCCCGACCCGGACACCTTTGACGATGACGATGTGGCGCGCGTGCGGCGGCACCTCGAGATCGCCGAACGGCGAGGCGACCGGGAACGACTGGTCGAGGTCGCCGGCACCGAATCCGGCGGAATCGAGATCGTCGTCGTCAACGACGACATGCCGTTGTTGGTGGAGGCCGTGCTGGCCACGGTCGAGGCGCACGATCTGGTGGTCAGTCGGATCGATCATCCGGTGATCCCGGTGGTGCGGTCATCGGACGGAGTGCTCTCGGACTTCGTCGCCGACAATCCCACCGCGGTGGAGTCGTGGATCTTCGTCGTGGCGTTGTCGCGTCAGCCGGATTTCGATGCCGAGGCCCTCCGCGCCGATCTCGTCGAGGTGATCGGCCGCGTCGCCGATGTGGACCGTGACGCGGCCACGATGCGGGCCACCCTCACCCGGTTGGCCGCCGAGTGCGCGACTGCGCCCATCGCCGGTCGGGGTGGCCTGCTCGCCGGTGACCGTCAGGAGTACGCCCGCCTGTTGGAATGGTTCGCCGGAAATCACTTCTTGCCGCTCGGCTATGCGCAGGTACACACGGACGGAACCGACGTGGGCCCACGGCTCGGTATCTGGCGTACCGATACCGTCACCGCCGACTTCCCGGTGGCCACGCGTCCGCCGCTGCTCCCGGTCGTCTCCCGGGTGTACCTCGAGACCGGCATCCAACGGTCCGATTTCCCCACCCTGTTGCAGATCCCGGCATTTGGCGACGACGGTGCGCAGGTCGGCGAACATCGTTTCGTCGGCACGTTCACGTCCTCGGGTCTGCATCAGACGGTTCTCGACGTCCCCGTGCTGCGGGCCAAGGTGCAGGGTGTGCTCAGCCGCGCTCAGGTCGACGATGATTCCTATGCCGGCCAGGCGATGCTCGAACTGCTGCAGAACTACCCGATCGTGGAGATGTTCGCGTCCACGGACGCCGAACTCAGCCGACGCATCCACGAGATGCTCGACGCCGGTGCCACCCGTTCGCTTCGGCTGTTCGTCCGTACGGACCCGGGCGGCGGAATGGCGTCGGCGCTGGTGTATCTGCCCCGCGACCGCTACAACACCCAGACCCGACTGACCTTGCAGGCAGAACTGCTGCGGGCGCTCGGCGGCACCGCCATCGAGTACACCGCCCGGGTCAGCGAGATGCCGCTGGCCCTGCTGCAGGTACTCGTGCGCGTGGACGCCGACATCGTCCGATCGATCGGTTCGGTGGACACCGGCAGCGAGCAGCACCTGCGCATGCAGGCACGCCTGGCCGACATCATCCGCAGCTGGGACGAACGGGTACGCGAACTCGGGCGCATCGCCGCAGAGTCGAATGAGGCGTCGTGGCCGATCGGCGGTGTCGATGCGGTGTTGCGCATGTTGCCGTCGCTCACCGACGACTACAAGGAACAGCGGAATCCGCGCGATGCCCTGGCCGACCTCGTTCACGTGACGCAGTTGGCGCCGGGTGATGTCACCGTGACCTTGGGGCGGGTCCTCGACGACCTCGACGCCGACGTCGACGTCGACCCGGCAGAGTTGACGTTGGCGGGCGGGGCGGCCGACGGTCGGGATCTGCGGACCGAACGGTGGACCTTCACGCTGTACCTGTGCGATGAGACCGCCACCCTCACCGATGTCCTCCCGGTCCTGCACAGCCTGGGCCTCGACGTCCTCGACGAGCATCCGTATCACCTGATCCGCGGCGACGGATCCTCGTGCTGGGCGTACGAGTTCGGGGTGCGCCTCACCGAGGGCATGACCATCGACATGGGTTCGCTGGCGGACCTGCAGAGTCGGTTCACCGACGCCTTCGAGCAGCTCTGGCGCCGCAACGCCGAGGTCGACGCGATCAACGAGTTGGTCATCCGATGCGGTCTGGACTGGCGCTCGGCGGCGATGCTGCGGGCATACGGCCGCTATCTCCGGCAGTGCGGGTTCTCCTACACCACCACGCATGTCGCCGCGGTTCTCGGTGACCACCCGGCGGTCGCACGCGGGCTCGTCGAGCTGTTCGCCGCATCCTTCGACCCGGATTCGGCCAACGACGATCGCCGCGAGGATGCCCTCGCCACGTTGCGTCGTGAGGTCGGATCCGTGATCAGCCTCGACGCCGACCGGATTCTGTCGGCGTTCGCGGCCGTGGTGACGGCGACCTCACGTACCAACTTCTACGTCTCCGGTGACGACGGAGGACATCAGCCGGTGATGTCGTTCAAACTGCGGCCACGTGACATTCCCCAGGCCCCGCAACCACGGCCCATGCACGAGATCTTCGTCTACTCACCGCGCGTGGAAGGTGTGCATCTACGATTCGGCATGGTGGCGCGTGGCGGGCTGCGTTGGTCGGATCGCCGCGAGGACTTCCGCACCGAGATCCTCGGTCTGGTCAAGGCGCAGGCGGTGAAGAACGCCGTGATCGTGCCGGTCGGCGCCAAGGGCGGTTTCGTGGTGAAACGTCCTCCGGCGGCGACCGACGACCCCACGGCCGACCGGGATGCGTTCCGCGCCGAGGGCATCGCGTGCTATCGCGCGTTCATCGCCGGGTTGCTCGACGTCACCGACAACATCGACCGACAGAGCGGGACGGTTCTGCCCGCCCGATCGGTGGTGCGCCGTGACGGCGACGATCCGTACTTGGTGGTGGCCGCCGACAAGGGGACCGCGTCGTTCTCCGACATCGCCAATGATGTGGCCGCCGACTACCGGTTCTGGCTCGGCGACGGCTTCGCATCGGGCGGATCGGCCGGCTACGACCACAAGGAGATGGGGATCACCGCCCGCGGAGCGTGGGAGTCGGTGAAACGCCATTTCCGGGAGATGGGTGTGGACACCCAGTCGCAGGAATTCACCGTCGTCGGTGTGGGCGACATGAGCGGTGATGTCTTCGGTAATGGGATGTTGCTGTCCGAACACATCCGGCTCGTCGCCGCGTTCGACCACCGGCATGTGTTCGTCGACCCCACGCCCGACGCGGCCGTGTCGTTCGGGGAGCGGGCACGACTGTCCGACCTATCGCGCTCCTCGTGGGCCGACTACGACCCTGCACTCATCAGTCCGGGAGGCGGAGTATGGTCGCGGCACCAGAAATCCATTCCGGTCAGCGGCGAGATGCGCGAGGCGCTGGGACTCGACGGCGACATCACCGAATTGTCGCCGCCCGAACTCATCCGCGCGGTGCTGCTCGCACCGGTCGACCTGTTGTGGAACGGCGGGATCGGCACCTACATCAAGGCGTCGACGGAGTCGGACGCCGAGGTCGGGGACAAGGCGAACGATTCCATCCGGGTGAACGGCGACGAGCTGCGGGTCAAGGTGATCGGGGAGGGCGGCAACCTCGGGGCCACCGAGCGCGGCCGTATCGAGTTCGATCTGTGCGGCGGTCGGGTGAACACCGACGCGATGGACAACTCCGCCGGTGTCGACTGCTCCGACCACGAGGTGAACATCAAGATCCTGCTCGACACCGCGGTGTCGTCGGGCGACCTCGACGCCGGACACCGCAACGAGCTGCTCGACTCGATGACCGGCGAGGTCGCCGATCTGGTTCTCGCCGACAACATCTCGCAGAATTCCGAACTCGGCTTCTGCCGCACCTTCGCGCAGGAACGCGTGGACGTCCACGTCCGCCAACTGGCCGACCTCGCCGACACCCACGACGTCGATCTGCACCTGGAGGCGCTACCCGAACCGGGGGAGCTGGGTAAACGGTTCGCCGGTGAGGCCCGGCGCGGGTTGACCTCGCCCGAGCTCGCCACGCTGATGGCGCATGTCAAGCTGGCGACCAAGGCGGATCTGCTCGACACCGACCTGCCCGACAACGACGTGTTCGACCAGCGGCTGGCCCGATACTTCCCGGTGCCGTTGCGTACCGGATTCAGCGGTGGCATCCGCTCCCATCGCCTGCGGCGCGAGATCGTGACGACGACGTTGGTCAACGACGTCGTGGACAAGGCGGGCACCACTCACCTGTTCCGCCTTCGGGAGGGTGCCGGCGCGTCCACCGAGGAAGGGGTGCGTGCCTACGTCGTGGCCAGTGCGGTGTTCGGACTCGACGAGCTGTTCGATCGGGTGCTGCACGCCGCCGCGCCGGTCACCATGATCGACGAGATGACGCTCTACGCGCGGCGCCTGCTGTTCCGGGCGTCGCGCTGGTTGCTCGCCTTTCGGCCGCAGCCGCTGGCGATGGCCGCCGAGATCACCCGCTACCGAGACCGGGTCACCGAATTGTCGGCGTTGCTGGACAGTTGGATGGGGTCGAGCTCGGCACTCGACGTCGACCGACGGGTGCAGCGCTATCAGGCGTCCGGGGTGGCGCAGGATCTCGCCCACGACGTCGCCATCGGTCTGCACCGCTTCTGTCTGCTCGACATCATCGACGCCGCCGAGATCGCCGACCGTGACCCGGTGGAGGTCGGTGAGGTTTACTTCGGCGTGATGGAACACTTCGGCATCGAGGAACTGTTGACCTCGGTCTCCGATCTCGAATATGGCGATCGCTGGCATGCGTTGGCGCGCTTGGCGCTTCGTGACGATATGCATGGTGCATTGCGTGCCATCACCTTGAAGATCCTGGAGATCGGCGAGCCCGACGAGTCGGCCGGCGAGATGATCGCCGAGTGGGAGTCGTCGCAGTCGTCGCGGTTGTCCCGGATGCGCACGATGCTGACCGACATCAATGAGCTCGCCGATCCCGACCTCGCGACGTTGTCGGTCGCCGCTCGTCAGCTGCGCAGCGTGATCCGCTGAGCGCGTTTGCGGAGTGCATCTCGCGCAGGCGAGGCCACGCGACCCGCCGGGCGGTTTATCGTGAGGCATGGGTCGGACCGCGCTGAGAATCTGTCCGTTGTGTGAGGCAACCTGTGGCCTCACGGTGACCGTCGACGACGACGGCCGACTGCGCTCGGCGCGAGGTGACGCCGACGATGTGTTCAGCCACGGCTACATATGCCCGAAGGGCGCCAGTCTGCCGGAACTCGACAACGACGCCGACCGTCTCAGCCGGCCACTCATCCGCCGCGACGGCGCACTCGTCGAGACGGACTGGGCGCAGGCCCTGCAGGCCGTCGTGGACCGGGTCGGCACGATCCGCGCTGCCCACGGTGCGACGGCGGTGGGTGTGTATCTGGGCAACCCCACCGCGCACACCGTCGCCGGCGCATTGCACGCGCCGATGTTGGCGCGCACGTTGGGCACCACCAACATCTTCAGTGCCAGCACGCTCGATCAGATGCCCAAACAGATCGCGCTGGGATATCTGTTCGGCAATCCGTTCGCGTTCTGTGTGCCCGATCTCGACCGCACCGATCACCTCGTCATCATCGGCGCCAATCCCGTGGTCTCCAACGGAAGTGTCACCACCGCAGCTGATTTCCCCGGGAAACTGACCGCCCTGCGCAAACGCGGTGGGCACCTGACGGTGATCGACCCGGCGCGGACCCGCACGGCGAAACTCGCCGACACCCACATCGCGCCGCGGCCGGGCACCGACGCCGCGCTCCTGTTCGCGGTGGTGCACACACTGTTCGACGAGGACCTCGTCGCCGTCGACCTCGGCGGGATCGCCCCGTACGTCAGCGGTGTGGAGACGCTCGGTGAGCAGGCGCGTGACTTCGCTCCGGAACGGGTCGCCGACCACTGCGGCGTGTCGGCGACCGAGATCCGCGATCTTGCGCGCGGGATCGCCGCGGCTCCCTCGGCGGCCGTCTACGGGCGGATGGGCACCACCACCGTCGAGTTCGGCACCATCACCAGTTGGCTCATCGACGCCGTCAACATTCTCACCGGCAACCTCGACCGGCCGGGAGGCGTGATGTTCCCGACCCCGCCTACCGCCCCGGCCCCCCGCCCGCCCAGACCGGGACGCCCGTTCCGGACGGGGCGTTGGCGCAGCCGGGTGTCGGGCCATCCCGAGGTCGCCGGCGAACTGCCCGCGGCGGCGTTGGCCGAAGAACTCGACTCACCGGGGGACGGTCGCATCCGAGCACTGATCACCATCGGCGGCAACCCGGTGTTGTCTGCGCCGGACGGTGATCGGCTCTCGCGAGCACTCGAGGCCGCCGACCTGGTTGTGTGTGTCGACCCCTACCTCAACGAGACCACTCGGCACGCCGACGTGATCCTCCCGCCGCCACCGCCCTCACGCAGCCCGCACTTCGACTTCCTTCTGAACAACCTCGCGGTGCATGCGACCGCGCGGTACTCACCGCCGGTCTTGCCTACCGACGACGGCCGGCCAGGGGAATCGGAGATCCTGTGCCGGCTGATCCTCGGGTTCAGCGGCGCATCGACCGACGCCGATCCGGCGATGGTCGACGAGCAGGTCATCGCGGCCACCCTTGGCAAAGAGGTGACCGATCCGCACTCACCGGTCGCGGGCCGTGACGTCGCCGAGTTGGTCGCCATGCTGCCGGACGCTCCCGGCCACGAACGCCGCTTGGACATGATGTTGCGGCTGGGTGCCTACGGGGACGCGTTCGGTGCCCGCGACGATGGCATCACCCTCGCCGACGTGCTGGCCGCGCCGCACGGGATCGACCTGGGCCCGATGCGCCCGCGACTGCCCGGGGTGTTGCGCACCGAATCGGGGACCGTCGAGCTCGCCGCCGACGACCTCGTCGCCGATGTCGAACGGCTGCGCACCGCGCTCGACCGCGCGCCGCAGGGTCTGGTGCTGATCGGCCGCCGCAACCTGCGATCCAACAACAGCTGGATGCACAACCTGACCGCGCTGTCCGGCGGCAGCAATCGCTGCACCCTGCACGTACATCCCGACGACGCGAACCGGCTCGGCCTCGACGACATCGCCGTCGTCCGCGGCCCGGGCGGCGAAGTGACGGTGCCCGTGGAACTGAGCGCCGACATCCTGCCGGGAGTCGTGTCCCTGCCGCACGGCTGGGGCCACGACCTCGCCGGTACCCGTTTGTCGGTGGCCGCCGCCGCACCCGGGGCCAACGTGAACCAACTCAACGACGGCAGTCGGATGGACCCGTTGTCGGGGACGGTGACCCTGAACGGGCTGCCCGTGGAGATCGCCCCGGTCTGAACGCTCTCGCTGGGACCTCGCACGAGCGCTGTCGGGGGCGAGGATGCCGGGTGCGTAGGGTTGGGACGCAACCGACCAGGGACTGTCGAGGTCGTCGGAACGCGGTCGGATCACCGTCAGGGAGGAGTCGAGTGCGCTACGAAGACGAAGGAACCACAACCGAGGCCGGCTACGTGGTGCGGGTGCCCGTCCGCTGGTCGGACATGGATGTCTTCGCACACATCAACCACGCACGGATGGTGACGCTGATCGAGGAGGCGCGCATCCCGTGGTTGTTTTACGACGAGCGGCCGACCGCGGCCCTTCGCCACGGATGTGTCGTGTCCGATCTGCATGTTCGCTACCGCGAGCAGGTGCGCCACGACGAGGGGCCGATCGTGGTCACGATGTTCGTCGAGCAACTGCGGGCCGTCGACTTCACCGTCGGCTACGAAGTCCGCCGCGCTACCGATCCGCCCGGCGCCAAGCCCGCGGTCACCGCCACCACCCAATTGGTCGCCTTCGACGTCGATGCACAACGACTGCGTCGCCTGACCGCACCGGAGAAGGACTACTTGGCGTCGTTCCGACGTGATCAGCAGGCGAACCGATGACGGACCCCGAGCGTCACATCACGCTCACCGGCGCCGACGACCGGGCCGACGCCATTGCGTTTCTGGGGCGCGCGCTGCGGCTCGACGACGCCGCCGTGGTTCGGATCGCCGCCCGGCCAGACGGGCTGATCGGTCTCTGGGTCACCACGGGTTTCGACGTACTCGCGGGCAGATCGGTGTTCGGTCGGCAACGACCCGACGACCTCGTCTGCGACGCAGCGGCTCTGCGTGCCTCGCTGACCACTGCCGCGCCCGGCGAGCATATAGACCCCGGTTTCGGGATGGAGAGCGCGTGGCGTGGGTCGTTGCCGGCGGCCGGCGGGTTCGCCCAACTCGACGATGTCCCCGCCCGAACCGTCGTCGAGTTGTCGCGCGGTGGTGCGCATCTGGCCCGCAACGAAGGCAGCGCCCACGGGCCGGCCACCGGTCTGCTGGACCAGGACGTCCTCGAGGTCTCCGGGTCGGGCACCGAGGGTCGCGCCGCGGTCTCGATGCGCTCGCTGTTCGCGCTGACCGCAATGGGCTTCGTCCGGGACGCCGAGGGCCGCGAGGTGACCGAGACGTCACCGATCGAGCTCATCGATCCAGCTGAACCAGTACGAATTCGCCTGTCGGGCGCATGGATTCGGATCGATGCGCGATACGGGTCGGTCTTCCAGCGTCGCGAACGTCTGTCCATGACGCCCCGGTGAGGCGTCGATTCAGACCAGCCAGGCCGCCGAGTTCGGGGCCAGCTGCCCGTCGATGAGCGGGTAGCTGGTCAACAGGACCTCGCCCGGGGGCAGCCCGACCGGCACGTCGGAGGTGTTGAGTGCACACACCAGGTGACCCACCGAACGCCGGAAGGCCAGACAACCCTCGGGTGCGCCATACCATTCGACCGTGTCGCCGTCGAATTCCGGTCGCTGATACCGCATCTCGATGGCCTGCCGGTACAGCGACAGGGTCGAGCCGACGTCCTCCAACTGCGCTTCGACGGTGAATCGCGTCCACGAGTCGGGGATCGGCAGCCAGGTGTCCGGGTTGCTGCTGAAGCCATAGGGCGGCTCGAAGCCCTCCCACGGCAACGGAACCCGACATGCGTCGCGGCCCCGTTCGGTGTGTCCGGACCGCTCCCACACCGGGTCCTGCAGCGCGTCGTCGGGCAGGTCGGCGTTCGGCAATCCCAACTCGGCCCCGTTGTAGATGAACACCGTGCCCGGCAGTGCCAGTTCCACCAGCAGCATCGCCCGCGCGCGGAGGATGCCCAGATCGACATCCACCGTGGGCGAGTCTGTGTCGCTCGCACCGTCGGGATCGGTGTCGGAGCCGACGGGGGAGAGCCGTCCGTAGCGGGTGACCTCGCGGTCCACATCGTGATTGGACAGGGTCCAGGTGGGTGTTCCGTCCACCGACAGCACCGATTCCAGCGAGTTCTCGATCGCATCGCGGATCGAGGTCGGATCGAACGTCGCCTTGGCGAGACGGAAGTTGAATCCCAGATGCAGCTCGTCCGGTCGTAGATACTCGGCGAAACGCTCGTTGTCGTCCACCCAGATCTCGCCGACATTGGCCGCACCGGGGTAGTCGTCGAGAACGGTCCGGATCTTGCGGTGGATGTCGTGTACCGCATAGTTGTTGAAGCGCGGGTCGTCGTCGGAATTCTGCAGCAGGCCGGCCGACTCGACATCCATGTCCGGCAGATCGGCGGGCTTGGCCATGCCGTGGGCGACGTCGATGCGGAATCCGTCCACGCCCCGATCCAGCCAGAACCGCAACGTCTTCTCCAGGTCGGCGAAGACTTCCGGGTTCTCCCAGTTCAGGTCAGGCTGCTCGGCGGCGAAGATGTGCAGGTACCACTGGCCCGGACTGCCGTCGGGATCTGGCACCCGGGTCCAGGCCGGACCGCCGAACACGCTGTGCCAATTGTTCGGTGGTTCCTCGCCGTCGTCTCCCCGCCCATCGCGGAAGATGTAGCGGGCGCGGGCAGCGCTGCCGCGCTCGGCGGCCAACGCCTCGACAAACCACTCGTGCTGATCGCTGGTGTGATTGGGGACGAGGTCCATCGTCACGCGGATGTCGCGGTCGTGCGCTTCGGTGATCAACTCGTCGAAGAGCGCGATGTCGCCGAAGAGCGGATCGATGTCTCGGGGATCGGACACGTCGTAGCCGTGGTCGGCCATGGGGGAGCGCATGATGGGACTCAGCCAGATCGCATCGATGCCGAGAAGTTCGAGGTAGCCGAGTTTGTCGATGACTCCGGCGAGATCGCCGACGCCGTCGCCGTTCAGATCTGAGAACGACCGCGGGTAGATCTGGTAGAAGATCGCCGACTTCCACCAGGTCGTGTCGGCGGGATCGAGCTGCGTGGCCGCGGACGCGGGTGGCGCGACAACGGCTTCGGTGTCCGGCGCCTCGGGAGCTTCGGTGTCCAGGGACACAGGCTCGTCGTCGGTCGCGGCGTCGTCGACGGCGTCTGACTCCGCCGCGCCGACGGTCGAGTCGGTGTGGTCCTCGTCTGTTGGCGGCTCGTCGGTGTCGGCCACCGCGCTCGACTCCACGGTGGCATGGCCGGTCTCTGCAGCTTCGGATTCGGCCGCTGCGGTGTCGTCTGCTGCTGAGGCATCGAGATCGGGGCCATCGGAATCCGAAAGCTCGGGGTCCGGGGCTTCGGGATCTGTCGGAGTCGCGGCGGCGGCGTCGGTCTCGCCCTGCGATGCCTGGTCCGCACCGTCTGATTCCGGTGCGGCGGGGCCATCCTTGGATGTCTCGTCGCTCACCGTCGTCATTGTGCCTTACCTGTGTTTTCGGTGAGTCCCCCAGGTGGCGTCGGCGCGTCGTGCCCGCACCCGGCGTGTCACACAGGCGAGTTCATCATGGAATTCGCCGCCATCTCCATGTAATCGACCAGCGCCCGCCGGTGCGCGTCGTCGAGTGTCTCGGCATCGATCGACGCGATTGCGATGTGCATACAACGCAACCACGCATCCCGCTCGATCGGCCCGACCCGGAACGGGTGGTGACGCATACGCAGGCGCGGGTGCCCGCGCTCGTCGGAGTAGGTGCGCGGGCCACCCCAGTACTGTTCGAGGAACATGCGCAGGCGTCGTTCGGCGGGACCGAGGTCCTCCTCGGGGTAGAGCGGCCGCAACACCTCGTCGGCGGCGACCTCTTCGTAGAACCTGGCGGTGAGCTTTCGGAACGTCTCCGCGCCTCCCACCTCCTCATAGAAGGTGCGTTGCGTCGCGGGGGTGCTGGGCTGGATGCCACCGGGGACCTGACTGCTCACGATCCCCATTGTCCTGACCACCCGCGCACTCATCAACACCGATGCGGGTCGGGGAGGTGCGTCATCGGTTGTTCACGTTGCCGACCTGCATGGACACGCAGAATTGTCGTGCAAACGGGTCTGTTCCGTGGTCAACTTGACCTCGTCGGTGTTCAGGTGGGAGACGCGTATGAAGTCCAGGAACGCAACGTCGGTGACCTCGGTAGAAGGCGCCCGGCCGCGTGTCCGCGCTCTCGCGACTGTGCCAGGCGGTCGCGATCTGGATTCCGTGACGCAGGTGGGCTCGCCGATCGCCTCGTCCTCGGCGGGCGCTTCGCTGTGGGGTCGGCGCCGTGTGCTGCTGCTCAATGCCACCTACGAGCCGCTCACGGCGGTCTCCTTGCGTCGGGCGATCGTGCTGGTGCTTCGGGAACGTGCCGACGTGGTGCACGCCGACGACAACGGCCTGCTGGTCCATTCGGCCGACCTGTCGGTGCCGGTGCCCTCGGTGATCCGGCTGCGCTCGTTCGTCAAGGTTCCCTACCGGGCCGTCATCCCGATGACCCGCGCCGCACTGATGCATCGGGACCGGTTCCGGTGCGGCTACTGCGCAGCGAAGGCGACGACCATCGACCACGTGGTGCCGCGCAGCCGGGGTGGAGCACATTCGTGGGACAACTGTGTGGCCTGTTGTGCGAGCTGCAACCACCGCAAGGCCGACCATTTGCTCAGCGAATTGGGCTGGAAGCTGCGCACGACGCCATCGGCCCCGAAGGGACGTCACTGGCGGCTGCTCGCCACGATCAAGGACATCGACCCGGTGTGGACGCAGTACATCGACGCCGGCGCCGCCTGATCGGCTCACCATCTACGACGCGCTGTAGGGGTCGATGCCCGCGGCGTCACGTGGTGGGCTAGATTGATCACACGACCTGCGCCGCAGTGGCTGCAGGCACCGGCAACAGCCCTCAGCATCAACTGATCGAAAGGGTGGCATGGACAACCTGATCGTCGCCATCGGAGTGCCCGTCACGGTCATCTGTGTTCTGTTCGTGATCGGCTGCGTCGTCGCGATGGCCGTCCCGAACGACGTGAAGTATCCGAAGGTGCAGAACTACACCCTCGACCAGCAGTGGGAGCACGAGCCGCTGCTGTTCAGTGCCACCGACATCGAGCCGATGACGTTGGCGCATCATGCAGAAGCGACCGACGCGGACGGAGGTTCGGCCAGTGGCAAGTGGTGAGGTGGTATCCGGACAGCATGGTGACGTCGCCGTCGCCTCGGCAGCGGCGAGTGCGCTGCCGATCGGCACGGTCGTCACCAACGGCGGACGGGTATCGGGCACCCGATACCCGGGACAGGCTCCCACGACGCCGCCGTTCACCCGCGAGGAACTCATCGGGCTCGACGAGGCCCTGAAGGCGGCGAGCGAGAAGGCCTACGTGCGGTTCTCGGTGTTCATCGGCGAGCTGGGCACCGACGCGGTTGCCGACGCCCGCGCCGTCCTGCTGCGCGCGCCGGAACCGGCCAACGGAGCCTTGATCGCGGTCTCGCCCAACAGCCATGATGTGGTGGTCGTGTCGGGCGTCGACGTTGCCGACCGCGTCAACGACCGCGTCGCCCAGCTGGGCGTGACCGCGGCGGTCACCAGCTTCCGACAGGGAGACCTGATCGACGGTCTGATCGCAGCGCTGCGCGTGATGTCCACCGCAGCCGCGGCCTCCTGACCCATCCCGTCAACGGCGGCCCGCTCACCTCGGTGAGCGGGCCGCCGTTGCTATGAGACGGTGCTGGCCGCACCTGCAGGCTCTGGCCGCAGTTTCGTGTCCAAGCCGGAACCGGAAACTGCGGCCAGAATCCTCGGGATCGGACGTCAGGACGCCGATTCGGCGTCGAATCGGCGCGCCCGAAGCGATCGTGCGACGGTGTCGCGGCCTTCGGAGATCAGCCGCTTGAGGGCGGGAGGATGATCGGCGGCCAGGAACTCGTCGGCTGCCGACAGCGCGGCCTCGTCGATGGCCCAGTGCGGATAAAGCCCGATGACCGCGGTCTGCGCGACCTCGCTGGACCGACGCGCCCAGATGTCGGGGACGGCGGCGAAGTACTTGGCCACGTAATCGGTGAGCAGCTCACCCTGCCCAGGCCGAGCGAAGCCCTCGATCATGGTGCGCGTGTAGATGTTCGACAACGAGTCGTCCTCGGTGGCCTGACGCCATGCCTGCGCCTTGGCCTCGGCGAGCGGGCGCGACGAACGGGCGGCGGCCGCCTGCCGTTGCCCGGTGGCGGTGTTGTCGCGGGCTGCCTCGGCGTCGATCACCGGGGATGACGCCGCGTCGGTGTCGATCGCACCGACGGTCGCCAATGCGCGCACCAACTTCCACCGCATGTCGGTGTCCACCACCAGACCGGCCAGGCCGTGGTCGGCGGGATCGGTCCCGTCGAGCAGGGCGCGCACGACAGGGACCTGATCGTCGTTCAACCGGCCCGCGAGCAGGGTGTTGACGAACGCGAGCTGATGATCGGAGCCATCGCCGGCGCCGCGCGCCAGTTCCAGCAGGCGGGCGCTGAACGCGGGTCGACCCTCCTGCGCGACCCAGCCCGGGTCGGCGTAGGCCTCCAGGGCGCTGGTCGCCTGCATGAGCACGCGCTGCACCACACCGATCTCGGACTCGGCGGCGATGCCGCGCGAGACCAGTTCGATGAAATCGCGCGCGGCCATCTCGGCCTGACGGGTCATCTCCCAGGTGGCCGACCAGACCAGCGTCCGCGGCATGGGGTCGGCGATGTCACCGATCCGCGCGGTGGCCGTGGCCAACGATTCGGGGTCGAGACGGACCGATGCGTAGGTGAGGTCGTCGTCGTTGAGCAAAACCAAAGCCCCACGACCGACCCCGATGAGATCGGCGACGTCGGTACGTTCACCCTCGACGTCGAGCTCCGCGCTGGCGGTGCGGGTGAGGGTCCCCGAGCCGTCGTCGTCGTCGTAGACGCCCACCCGCAGACGATGTACGCGGGTTTCGCCGGCCCCGGGTGCGGCCCCGTCCTGGACGATGGTGAAGCGGGTGAACTTCCCGTCGCTGTCGACCTCGAAGTCCGGTCGCATCACGTTGATGCCGGTCGTCTTGAGCCACTGGGTGCCCCAATCGGACAGGTCGCGCCCGGACGACTTCTCCAGCGCGGACAGCAGATCTGCGAAGGTGGCGTTACCGAACTGGTGCGCGGAGAAGTAGTCACGTAGACCGGCGAGGAAGTCCTCCAGTCCCACATAGGCGACGAGCTGCTTGAGCACCGACGCGCCCTTGGCGTAGGTGATCCCGTCGAAGTTCACCTCGACGGCCGCGATGTCGGGGATGTCGGCGGCCACGGGATGTGTCGAGGGCAGCTGGTCCTGCCGGTAGGCCCACGACTTCTCGACGTTGGCGAAGGTGGTCCAGGCGTTGGTGTACTCGGTGGCCTCCGACTGGCATAACACCGACGCGAAGGTGGCGAAGGACTCGTTGAGCCAGAGGTCGTCCCACCAGTCCATGGTGACCAGATCACCGAACCACATGTGCGCCATCTCGTGCAGAACGGTCTCGGCGCGGCGCTCGTAGAGATACTTGGTCACCCGGGAACGGAAGACGTAGTCCTCGAGGAAGGTCACCGCGCCCGCGTTCTCCATGGCGCCCGCGTTGAACTCCGGCACGAACAGCTGATCGTACTTGCCGAACGCGTACGGGATGCCGAAGTTCTTGTGGTAGAAGCCGAATCCCTGTTTGGTCTCGGTGAACAGACGGTCGGCGTCCATGTGCTCGGCGAGCGAGGCGCGGCAGTAGATGCCCAGCGGGATGGTGCCGTGGTCGTCGCTGTAGGTGTCGGTCCATTCCGCGTACGGACCGGCGATCAATGCGACCAGATAGGTGCTCATCAACGGTGTCTCACGGAACCGATGGATGCGCTCGCCGTTCGGCCCGGTTTCGACCTGCAGCGTGTTCACCAGTGCCGCATTGGAAATCACCTTCCAGTCCGCCGGCGCGGTGACGGTGATGGTGTAGGTGGCCTTCAGGTCCGGCTGGTCGAAGCAGGCGAACATGCGTTTGGCGTCGGCTGTTTCGAACTGTGAGTACAAGTAGACCGATTCGTCGGTGGGATCGACGAACCGGTGCAGGCCCTCGCCGGTGTTCGAGTACGCGCATTCGGCCACCACGGTCAGGGTGTTCTCGGCCGCCAGCGACGGCAGCCTGATGCCCTCGGATTCATCGAAGTCGGAGACGTCGAGATCGGTGCCGTTGAGGGTTGCCGAGACCAGCTTCGGGGCGACGAGATCGATGAAGCTGTCGGACCCGGCGGTCGCGGTGAACGTCACCGTCGTCACCGATCGGAAGGTCGTCACACCGGGTTTGCCCTGACCATCGGTCAGGTCGAGTTCGATCGCGTAATTGCCGACGTCGACCGTCGCGGCACGATCGCGTGCTTGGTCTCTGGTCAGGTTCGGAGCAGTCACAGTCGGGTTCATCCACCTCTCGAATCGCGGTCCGCTGGCCAGCTTAACGGGAATGATCCGCGAGTCACGTGGTTGCAGTCGGGGAAGTGGTTTGACCTCGGATACCAGGAGGGGAGCTCCATGACGGCAGCGACGCACACAGCAGGAGATAAGCGGGATCGGGTGGACTTCTGGTTCGACCCGTTGTGCCCATGGTGCTGGATCACGTCTCGGTGGATTCTGGAGGCCGAGCAGGTGCGGCCTATTGATGTGAACTTCCATCTCATGAGCCTCGCGGTCCTCAACGAGAACAAGGACATCCCGGACGAGTACCGAGAGAAACTGCAGTCGGCGTGGCGCCCGGTTCGGGTGATCGCGGCAGCGGTCGCGCAGCGGGGGAGGAGGTCCTCGCCCCGATCTACACCGCGATGGGGACCCGCATCCACAACAAGGGCATCGACGATCTCGATCAGGTGATCGCCGAATCGCTGGCCGAGGTGGGGCTGGACCCGGCGCTGGCCTCGGCGGTGGAGTCCGAGGAGTTCGACGATTACATCCGCACGAGCCATCACGAGGGCATGGACAAGGTCGGCGACGATGTCGGCACGCCCACCATCCACGTCAACGGCACCGCCTTCTTCGGGCCGGTGCTCTCGCGGATTCCGCGTGGCGAGACCGCGGGCACGGTGTGGGACGGCGCGGTTGCGCTCGCCTCGTACCCGCACTTCTTCGAACTCAAGCGCTCCCGCGACGAGTCGCCGCAGTTCGACTGATCGAGGCTTCCGCCCGGGGAGGTCAGAGCTTGGGCGGCATCTGTAGACCGTTCGGCAGCGATCCCGCGGCGACCGCGGCCGGGTGGGGCGGCGGCACGACGGCGACGACATTGCCGCTGCCCACCCCGCGCACGATGGTGCGCGGGCGGAACAGCATCGCACCCGCCCGGGTACGGTCACGCAGTGCGGCCGCACGCCAGGTGAGCACCGGGTGGGTCGCCAACGCATTGGTCGCCCAGGTGAAGAAGCCGCGTTCCTGTGTGGCGCGATCGGCGAACTGGTCGAAATCCACCGCTGACAGCATGTACTTGCCTGCGGAGAGGACACCGATGACGCCGGGCACACCGGCCGGTCGGGTGTAGTAGCCGTAGTTGTCGGCGGTGTACTCCTGCGCCCGGGACAGGGCCGAGCCGACCAACGGGATGTTCATGCCGACGCTGGTGGCGAGTTGGCGCCAATACGACGTGTGTCCGGCGGCGATGTGGCCCACCTCGTGGCCGATGATGAACTCGAGGGCTTGCGGGTCGCGGGCGCGCCCACCCACCTCGAACAGGTCGGAGTACACCACCACGAACCGGCGGAAGCCGTGGCCGGAGGCGAAGGCGTTGATCATGCCGTTGCCCAGCACCACATACGCGTCGGGTACATACTCCAGGCCGTAGCGCGCGGCCGCCTCGACCACCATCCGGTGGCCGTCGGCGAACTGGGTGGGTGTCATCTGCACGCCGTTGACCCGTGGCTGTGCGTAGGTCAGACCGCGGATGAGCAGCAGGACCAACGGAAGCGCCAGCAGGAACAGGAAATAGTCACTGAACGTGCCGAGGAGCACCAGCCAGACGATGGCGAGATATCCCACCAGGGTCACGGTGATGACGGCGATCAGCATCGGGATCTCCCACGGATGCAGCCGCGGACGTCCCGCGTAGTGGGCCGGCGGCAGCCAGAATCCGTCACGAGGCGTCTCGCCCGCCTGGATCGGCCGCTGGTCGCCGCCGGACCTGTTGATCTGGCCGGCGGAGGGATCGGCGACGCCGGGAACATTGGGTATCGGCGATTGTGCGTCCACGCGACCAATCTATAGTGACGCCATGCGTGTCTACCTCGGTGCCGACCATGCCGGATTCGAACTGAAGAACCTCATCGCCGACCACCTCCGGTCGGCCGGCCACGAGGTCGTGGACTGCGGGGCGCACGTCTATGACGCGCTCGACGACTATCCGGCCTTCTGCATCGATGCGGCCCGCCGGACCGTCGCCGATCCCGGCAGCCTGGGAATCGTGTTGGGCGGCAGCGGTAACGGCGAGCAGATCGCGGCGAACAAGGTGCCGGGGGCGCGTTGCGCGCTGGCCTGGAGCGTGGAAACCGCGCAACTGGCCCGACAGCACAACAACGCCCAGCTCATCGGCATCGGTGGGCGGATGCACAGCACCGACGAGGCGTTCGCGATCGTGGACGCGTTCGTCGCGACGGCCTGGTCGGAAGAACCTCGCCACCAGCGCCGCATCGACATCCTCGCCGAGTACGAGCGCACCGGCGAGGCGCCTGCGGTGCCCGGCGCCAACTGATTCACCGGCCGCAGCGGAGCAGCCGACATGCCCGAGGGTCATACCCTGCATCGTCTGGCGCGTCGTCAGCAACGAGTTTTCGGCGGTGAGCCGGTGCGGGTGTCCAGTCCTCAAGGCCGATTCGCCGACGGCGCCGCTGTCGTCGACGGCATGGTCTTCGCAAAGGCCGAGGCGTGGGGTAAGCATCTGATCCAGCACTATCGCCCGCTCGGTACCACTGGGCGGGCGGGCCGGCGGATGATCCACGTGCACCTGGGGCTGTATGGAAGTTTCACCGAAGCGCCGGCACCTCTGGCTGCTCCGGTGGGGCAGGTGCGGCTGCGCATCGAGGGTCCGCAGGTCGGCACCGATCTGCGTGGCCCGACGGCGTGTGAGTTGTTCACGCCGACCGACCTCGACGAGTTGATCGCCCGGTTGGGGCCCGATCCGCTCCGCCGAAACGCCGATCCGACACCGATGCTCGCCGCCATCGCACGATCACGCCGGCCTATCGGAGCGCTGCTGATGGACCAGAAGGTGGTCGCCGGAATCGGCAACGTCTACCGCGCGGAGGTGCTGTTCCGGGCCCGGATAGATCCCTACCGCGAGGGCCGGTCGGTACCGGCCGCCGATGTCGCAGCGGTCTGGGACGATCTGGTGGGACTCATGCGAATTGGGGTGCGACGCGGCCGCATCCATGTGGTCCGACGTGAGGACGATCGCGGACCCGGGTCGTATGCACCGGACCGGCCGCGAACCTACGTGTATCGGCGCGCGGGCGAACCGTGTCGGATCTGCGCGACGACCGTGCGGACCGCGGAGTTGGATGGCCGCAACCTCTACTGGTGTCCGACCTGTCAGATCTGAGGTCTTCCCGAGCGGGAGAAGTGTTGTGGGTCAGCGTAGCTCGGCGCGTTGGGCCATGATCAGCAGCTCATCGCGCTGGGTGCTGCTGCCGACGGCGTGGATGCGGTCATACAGCTTGCGATTGCTGGTGTGAACGAAACGGGCACGAAGACGTGCGATGGACATGCCGGTACAACTTCCTGAATTGACTGTGCTCTCTTGTATCCATTCTCCGTATTACGAATAGGTTAATCAACCTGA
The DNA here is from genome assembly GCF_026262595.1 of Gordonia aquimaris. Taxonomy (NCBI): domain Bacteria; kingdom Bacillati; phylum Actinomycetota; class Actinomycetes; order Mycobacteriales; family Gordoniaceae; genus Gordonia; species Gordonia aquimaris. Next base: position 128,771 of record NZ_JAPKFM010000006.1, read on the forward strand.
CCAGGCGTGATGTGCCTTACGGTGTCCCGAGCTCACAGGGGCTCCTCAGTGTCGCTCATGCACTTTCACATCGATGCGCGCCATGATGGGATCATGAATGGGTTGACCGCATCGATCGACCAGGCCGATCGACATGTGACCCTGTTGGTGGTCGGCGGAACGGGCGAGTCGTTCGCGGGTGACACCCGTACGGAGGTGGGCGGCCTGCTGGCCGGCGTCACTCTCGGGCTCGATGCGCGGTTCCGGTGTCGCTGGGTTGGTTACCCGGCCAGCTACGGTCCGGCCCCCGATCTCGCCGGCATCAGCTATCTGCGCAGTGTCGAGATCGGCGTCGACAATCTGCGCACGGCCCTCATCCGCACGGAGGGCCCCGTTGCCCTCATCGGGTATTCGCAAGGGGCAGTGGTCATTCGACACGCACTGCGGCAACTCGCCGATGCTGACCACCCGGCGATCGCACGTGTGATCGCGGTGGGCTTCGTGGCCGACCCCCACCAGCCGCCGGGTGCGGTTCCCGGTTGTGCGGGGTGGGGAGTGGCCGGCGGTGGGCCGGAACTTCCGAGCGGGATCGACTACTTCTGGGTCGGCGCCGTCGAGGACATGATCTGTAACGCATCCTCGGACTCTTTCGTTCGCGACATCGCTGACATCACGCCGTCCCTCGCGGTGGGGTACTGGGGTGAATGGTTGTCGCACGTGTGGACAGTACTGCGACACAACACATTCCAGAACGCCGGCCGCACCTCCCTGGGGCTTCGGCAGATGGTCCGGGACGGGGCGCGGTTGGTTGCGGCGGCACGCGAGGTGCTCGGTTACCTGCCGAACACCCTGCGCTGGGGCACGATCGAGGTGCGCAACCGACGAGGTGGGCGACACACCTCGTATGCACGCGAACCCTATCGTCGGCACTCGCTGACCGATCCGTACACCACCGGATGCGAGGCGCTCGCCGCGTGGTTGCAGGTCTGCGCCACCTTCTCCGAGGTCGGTGAGGCCCACGAGGCCGGTCTCCGCGATCTGGTCGCGTGAGGGCAGACGGGAAACCTGCGCCGGGCGCCATTGCTTCGGTGGTGTTAAATCCCGCCGAACGAGTGGTTTTCGGGTCGTGACCTGAGCGTCGCTGCGCGAGACTGATCGGTGATCAGCAGCGTCGAGGGCCAGGTGTTCCGGTGCGTCGAGCACTCACCGACTGGAGATCAATTGTGGACCACTTCGACGTCGTCGTCATCGGCTCGGGTCCGGCAGGCCAGAAGGCGGCGATCGCGGCCGCGAAACTCGGCAAGCGCGCCGCGATCGTCGAACGACGCCACATGGTGGGTGGGGTGTGCATCAACACCGGCACGATCCCGTCCAAGACCCTGCGGGAAGCGGTGCTGTACCTGTCCGGACTCAACCAGCGAGAACTCTACGGCGAGTCGTACCGGTTGAAGTCCGACATCACCGTCGCGGATCTCTCGGCCCGGACGATGCATGTGGTGGGTAAAGAAATCGATGTCATCCAGAACCAGTTGGCCCGCAACTCGGTCGCCATGCTCATCGGTAACGCGTACTTCGTCGACGCGCACGAGATAGCGATCGAGGATGCGACGGGTGATCTCAAGCGGGTCACCGCCGACCACTTCGTCATCGCCGTCGGCACGCGTCCGGCACGTCCGTCCACGGTGGAGTTCGACGGGGTCACCGTCGTGGACTCCGACCAGATCCTGGCCATCGACCGCGTCCCCGGATCGATGGTCGTGGTGGGCGCCGGGGTCATCGGGATCGAGTACGCGTCGATGTTCGCCGCGCTCGGCACCAAGGTGACCGTCATCGAGCGACGACCGACGATGCTGGACTTCTGTGACCGCGAGATCGTCGAGGCGTTGCAGTATCAGTTGCGCGAGCGGGGCGTGACATTTCGGTTCGGCGAGCAGGTGCAGACGGTGGAGAACCACCCCTCGGGCACCCTCACGATTCTGGAGTCGGGCAAAAAGATCCCGGCGGATACGGTCCTCTACTCGGCCGGTCGGCAAGGGGTGTCCGACGAGCTGCGAGTAGAGGCGGCCGGCCTCACCGCCGATGCGCGGGGGCGGTTGAAGGTGGACGAACACTTCCGCACCACCGTCGATCACATCTATGCGGTCGGCGACATCATCGGTTTTCCGGCCCTGGCGGCGACGTCGATGGAGCAGGGGCGGCGGGCCGCCTACCATGCCTTCGACGAACCCGTCGGTGCGACCGATGCCGACCTGCAGCCCATCGGCATCTATGCGATCCCGGAGATCAGCTTCGTCGGTCGTACCGAAGACCAACTGACCACCCAGAACATCCCGTTCGAGGTGGGGGTGGCGAGGTATCGGGAACTGGCCCGCGGTGCGATCATGGGCGATTCGTATGGCCTGCTCAAGCTGCTGGTGCACGCCGAGGACCGGACACTGTTGGGAGTCCACGCCTTCGGCAGCAACGCGGCCGAACTGGTGCACATCGGTCAGACCGTGATGGGCCTGGCCGGTACGGTCGACTACCTGGTCGATGCGGTGTTCAACTATCCGACCCTGGCCGAGGGATACAAAGTGGCCGCCCTGGACGCGGTGAACAAGATGCGTGCGATCGCGCGGGTGCGCTCGGAGGGCCACCGGCTCGATCTGGACGCCGGGTCGCCGCTACCGGACTGACGATGGCCGGCCCGACGACAGCCCACAACACAGCTCAGGCCCGGACGACTGTCCGGGCCTGACCTGTGTTGAGTGCGTTTGTTTCAGCTCCCGGGGATGTAGTCCGGGCCGATGGTTCCGCGGACCACTATCGGGGTGTCACGCGGGATGGTGTCGAACACCCACTTGCCGTTGGCGGTGCTCACGTTGATGCATCCGTGGCTCACATTGCTGCGGCCCTGCTGCTCCACCGACCACGGGGCGGCGTGGATGAAGATGCCGTCCCACGACATGCGGGTGGCGTACTCGACGTAGGTCCGGTAGCCCTCGGCCGAGTCGACCGGAACGCCGTACGTGGACGAATCCATGTACATGTCGCGGTAGCTCTCCTTGGTGTAGTAGACACCGTTGGGAGTCGGATGCTTGTCGGAGCCCATCGAGATCGGCATCGTCTTGACTTGATTGCCGTTGTGCCACCAGGTGATCTGGTGGGTGGCGTCGTCGGCCAGCGCGATCCAACCGGTCGAGGTCTTCACATTCGGGATCGCCGGACCCTTGGGCGTCTCCGGTGTCGACGGCGTCGGTTCCGGAGTCGGGGTGGTGGTCTGCGGCGTCGATGGGGTGCCGGGCATCTGCGGCACACCGGGGATGTTCGGGATCTCCACCGGGGGCAGGCCCGGGATCACGGTGACCGGTGCAGCACCCGCCGTCATCGGCAGCATGAGCATCACGGCAGCGGCGCCGATCACGGCGGCAACCGCACGTCGGGTCGTGCCGCGACGGGCGCGACGAGAAGTCTTCGATGTGAACACTGAGAGACCTTTGCAGTTTGAGTTACTGAAGCGCATCCCCCGGAGCGCGCAACCATCGTTACACAAACGTTGCCTTAGGGCCAAAGCCGAGCAGCGTAACAGTCGTCGAACGATGGACGTTGCGCTGGGTCTGAGGGTGAAGAGCGTGGTGGGCGGGTCGGACGACCCGCTCTGTGTGATCACCATCACGCCTCCTCGGCCGGGTCGCGCGCACGCGGCAACCGAACCAGCGCAGAGTCGGCAGCTCAGCAGGAGCTCGGTGCCGGTACGCCCTGGAACCGATCCTGCAGATACCGGAACGCCGGAAGCAAGCCGATGAGCGCGGCGGACAGGTGATCAGGTGACGGCGTCGACATCCGTTCGACCGGGAGTCCGGCGCGGCAATAGCGGTCAAGGGTGTGGTCGATGGAGGACACCGGGATCAGGGCGTCGGTGGGACTGTGCCACTCGAAGATCGGGGTGCGTGGGATGCCGCGGTAGAGCGACAGGCTGTTCTGTTCGACCACGCGGCGGGCCACAGGGTCATCGAAGATCGCCCGCCCGCCGACGGTGACCTGCTGGGCGTCGTGACCGGCGCCGAGTCGCAAGATGTCGTTCGTGCAGGCATTGCGCATACCCAGGTACATCTGTTTGCCCAGTGGTGACAGGTGCTGCCACATCGGGATCTGCTTCGGATACTCGCGGGAGACTCCGATGGCGGCGGCGAAGGCCAGCCCGAACGCGGGATGCGGCGTGCTGTACCCCAGGCCCTCGGCCATCTTGAGCAGATTCATCGGCACCCCGCCATACGCGGCGCCCGCGATGTCGAGGTCGGGCGCGTAAGTGGGTGCCAGCGCGGCCGCCCACGCGGTGGCCATCCCGCCGCCGGAATAGCCGGCCAGACCGATGGGGCTGTCGGCGGACTTCGCGGGACCGAAGTCTTTCACCGCACGGATGTTGTCCAGCGTGATCTGACCACCGAGCTTCGCGGCCCCGTAGGCGCTGCGTGGTCCGAGGTGATCGGGGATCGCCACCGCCCACCCCTGTTGCAGCGCGACGTTGAGGCCGGGGGCCTCCCGGATAGCCAGGTTGGGGTCCTGGGTCCAGAGCGCCTGCGACGGTGCGCACTCCAGGCCGGTCGCGTTGATGATGTGCTGAAACGACAGCAGCGGCCCGTCGGCCGTCTTGCGGGTGGGGACCAGGACCGTCGTCACGGCCGCGATGGGCTCACCCTGACTGTCCGACGAGCGGAACGCCAACTGGTAGGTGCGCACATCGAAGAAGCCCGGCGGGTTCGGGCGATCCCGGGTGGCGATGATCTCGCCTGGTGCGAGGGAAGCCAGGTTCGGCGGTGCGTCGTAGAACCGGTCACGCAGCGGCGTCGGTAGGGCGACGTTGTCGGCGGTGGCGTTCGGGGCGCCCGCCAGCAGTCCGATGACGGTGGCGACGATGGCGGCCAGGATCAGAGGGCCACGCAATGCGGACGGCCCGGAGCGGTTGGTGGCACGTCGGTGCCCACCACGTGATTCGGTCATGGATCCCCCCAGGGAAAATGCAGTGTCGGTTCTCGACGGACACCGACCCCCTGAGTCCCATCGTCAGTCCATTATCGGCCATCGGCCCGAAAAACCACAACGCCGGGTGCGAACTCGTCAAAGGCGAACCGCACGTGCACGTTGCGCGCGTGTGCCGGCCACCGAGCGGTCAGGCGGGCTGCGGGTGTTCGGTGCGCAGGTGACGGACCGGTTCCGAGCATGATTCGTCACGGCAGACGAGCATCACATCCACTCGTCCAGGACCGGAAGCCGAGTGCACCACATCCTTGCGGACATACAGATTGGCTCCGCAGCTCGGACACTTGCGCTGACTCTTGGCGTGGCTGGAAGACATGTCCCAAGCCTACGCCCACAGTGACGTCCATCACAGTCGTCTTGCGTAGCCAACTCGCCCGATGGAAGCGAAAGACCGGAGGCCCGAGGGACCTCCGGTCAGGTGGAGCGGGTGACGGGAATCGAACCCGCGTAGCTAGTTTGGAAGACTAGGGCTCTACCATTGAGCTACACCCGCGTGCCGCGTCACCTGGTGGGATCGCCATCGGCGTCGCGTGCGTCCAAGACTGTACCCAATGCGATGTCCCAACCAGAAATCGCACTCGGCGAGTCGCGTTTTGCCGGGTATCGGCGCGTTGCCGGTGCCCACCCGTTTAGGTGGTCGACAACCCGGCACGTACTATCTTCTGTTGGCCCTGCTCTGCGTTTCGTCGGTCATCGATCGGGCGTGGGACATCAGGCCACCGGGATGTGGCGCAGCTTGGTAGCGCATCCGCTTTGGGAGCGGAGGGTCGCAGGTTCAAATCCTGTCATCCCGACCGATGTGGTGGCGGCACGCCCGCGACAGATACGCACAGACCAATGACACCGACGCAGAAATGCAGATGTAAGGAGCAGGCGTGAAGAGCACCGTCGAGCAGCTCGGCCCGACCCGGGTGAAGCTCAATGTCGAAGTCCCGTTCGAGGAGCTGTCCGGCGAGTTCGACCGGACCTACCGTTCGCTGGCCCAGCAGATCCGTATCCCGGGCTTTCGTCCGGGCAAGGCGCCCGCCAAGCTGATCGAGGCTCGCGTCGGTCGCGACTCGATCCTCGCCCAGGTGGTCAACGACGCGTTGCCGGGCAAGTACTCGCAGGCCGTGGCAGAGACCGAGACCAAGGCGATCGGCCAGCCCGAGATCGATCTCGCCGAGCTCGTCTACGGCAGTCCCATCACGTTCACCGCCGAGGTCGACGTCCGCCCGGAGATCGAGTTGCCGGAATACTCGACCCTCGCGGTCGAGGTCGACACCATCGAGATCGATGACGCCGAGGTCGATGAGCAGGTCGAGGGGCTGCGTGCGCGCTTCGGCACACTCAAGGGTGTCGACCGCGGCGCGCAAGAGGGCGACTTCGTCTCCATCGACCTGGCGGCAACCGTCGACGGCGAGGTCGTCGAGGAAGCTTCCACCGAGGGTCTGTCGCATGAGGTCGGTTCCGGTCAGCTCATCGAGGGCCTCGACGAGGCCCTGGTCGGTGTCAAGGCCGGCGAATCGAAGGAGTTCACCACCACGCTGGTCGCCGGAGACCACTCGGGCGAGCAGGCGCAGGTGACGGTCACCGTGAACTCGGTCAAGGAACGTGAACTGCCCGAACTCGACGACGAGTTCGCCCAGATGGCCAGCGAGTTCGACACCGTCGCCGAGCTGCGCGACAGCCTTGTCGACCGGGTCAAGCAGTCCAAGAAGATGGAGCAGGCGAACGCGATCCGCGACAAGGTCCTCGAGGAGCTGCTCGCCAAGGTCGAGGTCCCGCTGCCGGAGAAGGTCGTCGCAGAAGAGGTCGAGGGTCAGCAGCATCAGATCGTGCACGCACTCGGGCACGACGACGAGCAGGTGGCAAAGTTCCTCGAGGCGCAGGGCAAGACTCGCGAGGAGTGGGACGCCGAGGCCCGCGAGGAGGCCGAGAAGTCGGTGAAGACCCAGCTGCTGCTCGACGCGATCGCCGATCAGCAGGAGACCGAGGTCGATCAGGACGAGCTCACCCAGCAGATCCTGTTCCAGGCCCAGCGCTACGGCATGCAGCCGCAGGAGTTCATCCAGCAACTGCAGAGTGCCGGCCAGGTCGGCGCGGTCTATGCCGACGTGCGCCGCGGCAAGGCGCTCGCCGGAATTGTCTCCGAGGTGACGGTCACCGACACCAGCGGCGCCACCGTGGACACCGACGAGTTCTTCGGTGCGGCCGATGAGGACGATGTCGCTGCAGACGCGACCGCTGGCGACGAGAACGAGAACGACGAGAACAAGAACGACGAGAACTGATTCATCGCACGAGTAGTGGGCACAACAGCCGGACCCGGGTCCCCATACCCGGTGGCCGGCTGTTCTGCTCTCAGCGAATAGGGGGCTTGTCGGGACTGTCCCTCCGGCGGCATTGGTTAGTGTCGGTGAGGACCTCGCGATGATGCTTTCGTGAGACCCCTAGGGTCGCCACGGCAGAACAAGTCATCGCAGACAAGCTGGACCGAGGAAACCGGTGGACGCGGTTTGTGACCGCACGTCACCACGACAGGCAAAGGTAGGAACAGTGAGTGAGCCGACGATCCACACGCCGACCCTGAGTTCGGGAGTGTCCGGGCTGAATCTGACCGATTCGGTGTTCGAACGACTGCTGCGTGAGCGCATCATCTTCCTCGGCACCCAGGTCGACGACGACATCGCCAACCGGCTGTGCGCGCAGATCCTGCTGCTCTCGGCCGAGGATCCGACCCGCGACATCAACCTCTACATCAACTCGCCGGGCGGGTCGGTGACCGCGGGTATGGCCATCTTCGACACCATGCAGCTCGCCGAATGCGATGTCGCCACCTACGCGATGGGTATGGCTGCGTCGATGGGCCAGTTCCTGCTGGCCGCCGGCACCCCGGGCAAACGGCATGCCCTGCCCCATTCGCGGATCATGATGCACCAGCCGTCGGCCGGTATCGGCGGCACCGCGGCCGATATCGCCATCCAGGCCGAGCAGTTCGCGGCCACCAAGAAGGAGATGAACCGGCTCAACGCCGAGTTCACCGGTCAGCCGCTGGAGAAGATCGAGGCCGACTCGGACCGTGACAAGTGGTTCACCGCGCACGAAGCGCTCGAGTACGGACTCGTCGACCACGTGGTCACCCGCGCGGGCTCGGTGACCCCGTCCTGAGCGCCGACCACGCACCGCAAACACGAGGCCACATCTCACCAACGGAGCAGCAGATGACCAACTCCTTCTCGCTCGACCACTTGCCCGCCGACGTCGCCGCCGGCATCCCGTCGTCGGCGCTGGCGATCAAGAGCATCGAGGCGCGCTACATCCTCCCGCAGTTCATCGAGCACACCCCCAACGGACAGCGCCAGTACGACCCGTACGCGAAGCTGTTCGAAGAGCGCATCGTGTTCGTCGGCACCCCGATCGACCAGACCGTCGCCAACGACGTGATGGCGCAACTGCTGGTGCTCGAGTCCCAGGACCCTGACCGCGACATCACGATGTACATCAACTCGCCGGGCGGCAGCGTTCCGGACATGTTGGCGATCTACGACACCATGCAGTACGTCCACTGCGACATCGTGACGGTCTGCCTGGGTGAGGCCGCCTCGGCGGCGGCCATTCTGCTCGCCGGCGGTACACCCGGCAAGCGCGCGGCGCTGCCCAATGCCACCGTGCTGATCCACCAGCCACGGACCGGCGGTGCCTACCAGGGTCAGGTGTCAGACCTGGAGATCCAGGCCGCAGAGATCGAGCGCATTCGCAACCGGCTCGACGAGATCTTGTCCCGCCACACCGGGCAGGACAAGGACAAGATTCGCAAGGACACCGACCGCGACAACATCCTGTCGGCGGATCAGGCCAAGGAATACGGCATCGTCGACGAGGTCTTCGAGTATCGCAAGAAGTCGATGAAGAAGGCCTGAGTCGGATCCGGCCCGCACGCACCTCGTCTCGACACGCCGGGTCGAGGTGCGTGCCCAACATGGTCGTCGGCAGTCATCCTGGACGTCTGCGCGGGAGTTCGATCGCCGTGCAGAAGCGGGAAGCCAGATGGCGGCGGCCATGACGCCCAGCACAACCAGATAGCGGACGACGACCGAAACTTCCGACACGACATTTGGCGTTATCGGTCGAAGTTCGAGCGGCGCGCGGGTACCGTCGGGTTGTTGGGCGATCCGCATGCCGCACGGTCACCCATGCCCGGCTGCGCACGGTGAAGGTCCGTCGAATCGACCGGAGCAAGAGGAAGGTACGTACACGAGATGGCACGAATCGGAGACGGTGGCGACCTGCTGAAGTGCTCGTTCTGCGGAAAGAGTCAGAAGCAGGTCAAGAAGCTGATCGCCGGCCCCGGCGTGTACATCTGTGACGAGTGCATCGATCTCTGCAACGAGATCATCGAAGAGGAGCTCGCCGAGAACGGCGATGTGAAACTCGACGAGCTGCCCAAGCCGGCCGAGATCCGTGACTTCCTCGAGAACTACGTCATCGGTCAGGACACCGCCAAGCGGACGTTGGCCGTGGCGGTCTACAACCACTACAAGCGAATCCAGGCCGGTGAGAAGAAGGACTCCCGCACCGGTGAGTCGGTGGAGATCGCCAAGTCCAACATCCTGATGCTCGGTCCGACGGGCTGCGGGAAGACCTACCTGGCGCAGACCTTGGCGAAGATGCTGAACGTTCCGTTCGCCATCGCCGACGCGACGGCGCTCACCGAGGCAGGGTATGTCGGCGAGGATGTCGAGAACATCCTGCTCAAGTTGATCCAAGCGGCCGATTACGATGTGAAGCGCGCCGAGACCGGAATCATCTACATCGACGAGGTGGACAAGGTCGCGCGCAAGAGTGAGAACCCGTCGATCACCCGAGACGTCTCGGGTGAGGGTGTGCAGCAGGCGTTGCTGAAGATCCTGGAGGGGACGCAGGCCTCGGTGCCGCCGCAGGGCGGGCGTAAGCATCCGCATCAGGAGTTCATCCAGATCGACACCACCAACGTGTTGTTCATCGTGGCGGGTGCCTTTGCCGGTCTCGAGAAGATCGTGTCCGAACGAATCGGCAAGCGCGGGCTCGGCTTCGGTAACGAGGTGACCAGCCGCGACGAGATCGACACCACCGATCACTTCGCCGAGGTGATGCCGGAGGATCTCATCAAGTTCGGTCTGATCCCGGAGTTCATCGGTCGTCTGCCGATCGTCGCCTCGGTCACCAACCTGGACAAGGACTCCCTCGTCAGCATTCTGTCCGAGCCGAAGAACGCCCTGGTCAAGCAGTACACCAAGCTGTTCGAGATGGACAACGTGGAACTCGAGTTCAGCAAGGATGCGCTCGAAGCCGTCGCCGATCAGGCCATCCACCGCGGTACCGGCGCGCGCGGGCTGCGCGCCATCATGGAAGAGGTGCTGCTTCCGGTGATGTACGACATTCCCAGTCGAGACGACGTGGAGAAGGTCGTCGTGACCGGTGAGACAGTCCGCGACAATGTGCTCCCGACGATTGTCCCGCGCAAGAACAGCCGCGACGAGCGCCGAGACAAGAGCGCCTGACCCGCCTTCTCATCACCGCAACCCCCGGGAGTTCCGATGCCCCGGGGGTTGCGGCGTGTCGCGGGCGGACGCGCCGGGTCAGGTTGCCGTCCTGCTGGGTTCGAGCCGGATCACCACCGCTTTGGAGACCGGGGTGTTCGATTCCCGCGCGACCGATCCAAGCGGGACCAGGGGATTGGTCTCGGGATAATAGGCCGCGGCGTTACCCCGCGGGGTGGAGTACGCGATGAGTTCGAAATCGTCGACGCGACGTTCCTCGATGCCGGCCTCGCCCTCGTACTCGGAGATGATGTCGACGCGATCGCCCGCGTGCAGACCTGCGGCCGCGATGTCATCAGGGTGACACATGATGACCCGGCGGTTGCCTTTGATGCCGCGATAGCGATCGTCGTGGCCGTAGATCGTGGTGTTGTACTGATCGTGACTGCGCAGGGTCTGCAGGATCAGTTTTCCCTCCGGTACCCGTACCCAGTCGAGGGGATGCAGCGCGAAGTGCGCGCGGCCGTCCGGGGTGTCGAATTCGCGGCGATCGCGCGGGGGATGGGGTAGCACGAATCCGTCGGAGAGTCGGACGCGGATGTTGAAGTCCTCGAAACCCGGGATGACCCGAGAGATGTGGTCACGGATCAGGTTGTAGTCGCGGCGCAACTGTTGCCATGGCACCGGGTGATCGGGGCCCAGGGCGGCGGTGGCGAGATCGCAGACGATGCCGACCTCGCTGCGCAGGTGCGCCGACGCCGGTGGCAACGAACCGCGCGACAGGTGTACCACCGACATCGAGTCCTCGACCGACACCTGCTGTGCCACACCGTCGACAAGATCCTTGTCGGTGCGTCCAAGGGTCGGCAGGATGAGCGCGGCGCGACCGGTGGCCAGGTGGGATTCGTTGAGTTTGGTGCTCACCTGCACCGTGAGTGCACAGCGGGCCAGGGCGGCGCGGGTGAGGTCGGTGTCCGGTGCCGCGGACACGAAATTGCCGCCCATCGCGAAGAACACGCGGACCTCGCCGCGCGCCATCGCGCCGATGGCCGCCACCGTGTCATACCCGTGCTCGCGTGGAGAGTCGATGCCGAACTCGGCGTCCTGGGCCGCGAGGAAAGACTCGGGCATCTTCTCGAATATGCCCATCGTGCGATCGCCCTGCACGTTGGAGTGCCCGCGGACCGGGCACAGGCCGGCGCCCGGCTTACCGATCATCCCGCGTAGCAGCAGCACATTGGTGCCCTCGCCGATGGTGGCCACCGAATGCCGGTGCTGGGTCAGGCCCATCGCCCAGCACAGGACGACCCGGTCCGCCGAGGCCACCGCCTCGGCCAGGTCGCGGATCTGTGCGTACGTCAGTCCGGTCGCCGCAAGGATCTCGTCGACATCGACATCGTCGAGCGACCGAAGGTAGTCGTCGACCCCTGTGCAGTGGGCGTCGAGGAAGTCCTGGTCGAAGACGGTGCCCGGGGCGGCCCGCTCGGCGTCGAGCAACAGTCGCGCGACACCGCGGAACAGGGCCATGTCGCCGCCGAGACGGATCTGCAGGAAGTCGTCTGCGAGTTTCACGCCGTGCCCCACGACGCCACCGATCTTCTGCGGATCCTTGAACCGCATCAGACCGGCCTCGGGCAGCGGATTGATGGCGACGATCCGGGCGCCGTTGTGTTTGGCCTTCTCCAATGTCGACAGCATGCGCGGATGGTTGGTGCCGGGATTCTGACCGGCGATGATGATGAGATCGGCCGATTCGATGTCGGGCACGGTGACCGATCCCTTGCCGATGCCGATCGATGCGCCGAGCGCAGAGCCCGAGGACTCGTGGCACATGTTCGAACAATCCGGCAGGTTGTTGGTGCCCAGACTGCGCGCGAAGAGTTGATAGACGAACGCCGCCTCATTGCTGGTCCGGCCGGAGGTGTAGAAGACCGCCTCGTGCGGCGATGACATCGCCGAGAGTTCGTCGGCGATGAGCTGGTTGGCCTGTTCCCAGGACACCGGCCGGTAGTGTGAGTCACCCGGAGCGAGGTACATCGGGTGGGTCAACCGCCCCTGCTGGGACAGCCAGTAGCCCGACCGCTCCCGCAGGTCGTCCACCGAGTGAGCGGCGAAGAACTCCGGGGTCACCCGTCGCCGGGTGGCCTCCTCGGCGACCGCCTTGGCACCGTTCTCGCAGAACTCCGCATGCTTGCGGTGGCCGGGCGTCTCCGGCCAGGCGCACCCGGGACAGTCGAACCCGTTGCGCTGATTGAGTTTCGCCAGCGTGCGCGCCGTGCGGACCGGACCCATCTGCTCGAGCCCCCGCGCCAGAGCCACCGCGACCGCTGGGACCCCGGCCGCATGATCCTTGATCACTCCGGTGTCGGTGTCGACGGGTTCGGTGACGGCGATGTCGGTGGACTGGCTTTGACGGCTCATATCCCCATCTTGCCCCGAGTGGGCCGGACTGTCGGCACACTGGTCCCATGGCGCAAACCGATGGGCAGCGGGTGGCGGGAATCGTGCTGGCAGGCGGCCGTTCCCGACGGATGGGTCGCGACAAGGCGGCCATGGACTGGGCAGGTGAGCCGATGCTGGCGCGCGTGGTCCGGACGGTGGGGCAGCGCTGCGATCCGGTGTTCGTGGTGGCCCCGGAGGAATCCGCGGCCTATCAGGGGCTCCACGGCACCGGCGGCCCCGAGGCGCAGTGGGTCACCGACGAAACGCCGGGCGGCGGGCCGCTCGCCGGTCTTGCGGTGGGGTTGTCCCGGGCGGCCGATGCCGGCGCGGCATGGGCGTTCGTGTGTGCGACGGACATGCCGCTGATCTCCTCGGAGTTGATCGACGAGCTGTTGCGGGGGGTCACCGTGTCGACCCAGGCGGTCATCGCCACCGATGCGCAGCGTGACCACCCCATGGCCGGGCTCTATCGCACCGACGTCGCGCCGGTGATCGCGGAGCTGACCGCGGGAGGTGAGCGACGGATGCTCGCCGCGCTCGAAGCGTTGACCACTCATCGCGTTGCCGTGGGCAATCCGGAATGGCTCACCAATGTCAACGCTCCCGAAGACCTGCACCGGCTCCATGTCTAGCCTGTGACGTTTCCTAAGATTGTGGGGTGAGCACACCCGATCCGAGCCGCGAGCTACCGAAGTCCTGGGACCCCGTCGAACACGAGGCGCAGCTGTATCAGGGCTGGGTGGATGCCGGTTACTTCACCGCAGACGCGACCAGCGACCGGCCGGCGTTCTCGATCGTCATCCCGCCGCCGAACGTCAACGGGTCGCTGCACATGGGCCACGCCTACGAGCATGTGCTGATGGACGCGTTGGCGCGTCGGCGCCGCATGCAGGGCTACGAGGTGTTGTGGCTGCCCGGAATGGATCATGCGGCCATCGCGATGCAGACGATGGTGGAGCGCAAGATCGCCGCGGAGGACGGATTGACGCGCGACGACCTCGGTCGCGAGGCATTCATCGATCGCGTCTGGACAGAGAAGGCCGAGATCGGCGGAAACATCGGCACGCAGATGCGGCGTCTCGGTGACGGCGTCGACTGGAGCCGCGAACGCTTCACCATGGACGACGGTCTGTCACGCGCCGTGCAGACAGTGTTCAAGCAGATGTACGACGACGGGCTGATCTACCGCGCCGAGCGGCTCGTGAACTGGTCGCCGGTGCTCAAGACCGCCATCAGCGACATCGAGGTGAGCTACGCCGACGTCGAGGGCGAACTGGTCAGCTTCCGCTACGGCAGCCTCGACGACGACGCGCCACACATCGTGGTCGCCACCACCCGACTCGAGACGATGCTCGGCGACACCGCGATCGCGGTGCACCCCGACGACGAGCGCTACGCCCATCTGATCGGCACCGAACTCGACCACCCGTTCGTCGACCGGCGCATCCCGGTGATTGCCGACGACTACGTCGATCCCGAGTTCGGCAGTGGCGCGGTCAAGATCACTCCCGCACACGACCCCAACGACTTCGCGATCGGGCAACGCCACGACCTCCCGATGCCGACCATCATGGACGACGAGGCGCGCATCGCCGACACCGGAACCGTGTTCGACGGGATGGACCGGTTCGAGGCGCGGGCCAAGGTGCGGGAGGCTCTCGCCGAGCAGGGCCGCATCGTCACCGAGGTCAGGCCGTACCTGCACAGCGTCGGACATTCCGAACGGACCGGCGAGCCCATCGAACCGCGGTTGTCCATGCAGTGGTGGGTGCGCGTCGAGTCCTTGGCCAAGGCGGCAGGCGACGCGGTTCGCAACGGTAACACCGTGATCCACCCGACCTCGATGGAGCCGCGCTGGTTCGGCTGGGTCGACAACATGTACGACTGGTGTATCTCTCGTCAGCTGTGGTGGGGTCACCGCATCCCGATCTTCTACGGCCCCGAGGGGGAGGTCGTCTGTGTGGGGCCCGACGAGCAGGCACCCGACGGCTATGTCCAGGAGACCGACGTCCTCGACACCTGGTTCTCGTCGGGCCTGTGGCCGTTCTCCACCATGGGCTGGCCCGACAACACCGCCGACCTCGAGAAGTTCTATCCCACTTCGGTTCTCGTCACCGGCTACGACATCCTGTTCTTCTGGGTGGCCCGGATGATGATGTTCGGTACCTACGTCGGTGACCGGCTCGGCGACGGCAACGCAGTGCCGTTCCACAACCTGTTCCTGCATGGTCTGGTGCGCGACGAGCACGGCCGCAAGATGTCGAAGTCGAAGGGCAACGGCATCGATCCACTCGACTGGGTGGAGCGCTTCGGCGCCGACGCGTTGCGCTTCACGCTCGCTCGCGGCGCCAACCCGGGTAGCGACATATCGGTCGGCGAGGACCACGCACAGTCCTCGCGCAACTTCGCGACGAAACTGTTCAACGCCACCAAGTTCGCGCTGATGAACGGCGCCACGGTGGCTGAACTACCCGATCGCGCAACGCTGACCGAAGCCGACCGGTGGATTCTGGATCGACTCGAGCAGGTCCGGGCCGAGGCCGATGCCGGTTTCGAGGCATACGAGTTCTCCAAAGCCTGTGAGGCGCTGTATCACTTCGCGTGGGACGAGGTCTGCGACTGGTATCTGGAGTTGGCCAAGGTCCAATATGCGCAGAACGACGACGCACGGTCCGCGTCGACGTCGGTGGTGCTCGGCACTGTGCTCGACAACCTGTTGCGGCTGCTGCACCCGGTGATGCCATTCGTCACCGAGGTGCTGTGGAGGTCGCTGACGGGGCAGGAGTCGGTGGTGATCGCGTCGTGGCCGGCGGCCAGTGGTGTGCCGACCGACGCCCCGGCGGCCCAACACATCGACGACCTGCAACGGCTCATCACCGAGGTTCGGCGCTTCCGCAGCGACCAGGGGCTGCGCCCGGGACAGCGGGTGGCCGCCGAGATCGACGGCCTCGACGCGGCCGCACTCGATTCCTCCCGTGGATATCTGGATTCGCTGGCTCGGCTCGAGCCTGCCGACGACGGTTTCGCGGCCACCGCGACGATCGACGTGCGGTTGTCGTCGGCGACGGTGACCGTCCGGATCGACACGTCCGGGACCGTCGACGTGGCGGCCGAACGTAAACGGCTGACCAAGGACCTCGCCGCCGCGGAGAAGGAACTCGCCTCCACCACTGGCAAACTCGGCAACGAACAATTCCTGGCCAAGGCCCCTGAACAGGTCGTGGCGAAGATCCGGGAACGACAGAAGGTGGCGACCGAGGAAGTCGATCGCCTCGGTGGTGCGCTCGCCGCTTTGGGTGGCGCGTGAGTTCCCGCGACGATCAGGACCACGGCGCCGATGCCGACGACTGGGACGACGATCTGGACCGCGACCACCTCGGTCCCGACGGCCCGGTGTCGCAGGATCTCGGCGCCCTGCTCGACGAGATCGACGCGCGGGATGCCGACGTCGACCCTGCCGATATCGACCCTGCCGATGTCGACCCTGCCGATGTCGACCCCGCCGATATCGACCCCGCCGATATCGACCCCGCCGACGACGAGGAGGACGGGGCCGGAGGATCGCGGCGTCCCGCACGCTTGATCGACGACGCCGCGACGCTCGCCGAACTCGCGGAGGTCGAGGCCGAACTCGACACCCGCTGGCCCGAAACCAAGATCGAGCCCTCGCTGACCCGCATCGCGGCTCTGATGGATCTGCTGGGTTCGCCGCAGCACGGCTATCCGGCCATCCACATCGCGGGAACCAACGGCAAGACGTCGGTGGCCCGGATGATCGACGCGCTGCTCATCGCCTTACACCGGCGCACGGGGCGGATCACCAGTCCGCATCTGCAACGCGTCACCGAACGCATCTCCGTCGACGGTGCGCCGATCTCCGCCCGCACCTACATCGACACCTACCGGGAACTCGAGCCGTACATCACGATGGTCGATGATTCGTCCACCGCTGCCGGCGGACCGCGGATGAGCAAGTTCGAGGTGTTGACGGCGATCTCGTATGCCGTCTTCGCCGAGGCGCCGGTGGACGTTGCGGTGGTGGAGACGGGCATGGGCGGTCGATGGGACGCCACGAACGTCGTCGACGCGACTGTGGCCGTCATCACTCCGATAGCGATGGATCATGCCGATTACCTTGGTGACACGCTCAGCGCGATCGCCGGGGAGAAGGCCGGGATCATCAAGAAGGCAGCGGACGATCTGGTGCCCACGGACCCTGTCACCGTGATCGCGCCGCAGGAGCCCGAGGTGATGGACGTCCTGCTGCGTCAGACGGTCGAGACCGGGACCATCGTCGCCCGGCAGGATTCCGAGTTCGCCGTGCTCGAGTCGATCACCGCTGTCGGCGGCCAGTTGCTGCGTCTGCAGGGCCTCGGTGGAGCGTACGACGAAGTGTTCCTACCGTTGCACGGTGCTCACCAGGCGGCCAACGCCGCACTCGCACTTGCTGCGGTCGAGGCCTTCTTCGGGGCGGGCCCGGATCGCCAACTCGACATCGACGCGGTACGGGCCGGTTTCGCGGCGGTGGCGAGCCCGGGCCGGCTGGAACGTGTGCGATCGGCCCCGACGGTGTTCATCGACGCCGCGCACAACCCACACGGCGGCGAGGCGCTGGCGCGGGCGTTGACCGAGGAATTCGACTTTCGACGACTCGTCGGGGTGATCGGCATGCTCGGTGACAAGGATGCGGAAGGATTTCTGGAGGCCATGGAGCCCGTTCTGGACAGCGTGGTGCTCACCAACAACGGTTCGCCGCGCGCACTGGACACCGAGATGCTGGCCGAGATCGCGCTGCCGATCTTCGGTGAGGAGCGGGTGGTGGTGAAGCCGTTCCTGCCCGACGCCGTGGAGACCGCCATCGGACTTGCCGAAGAGTCCGACGGCGAACCGGTCGCCGGTGCCGGCGTCGTGGTCACCGGTTCGGTGGTCACCGCCGGGGCGGCCCGGACGTTGTTCGGCAAGGAGCCCTCATGACCGACCCGGTACGCTTCACGCCGCCGACGACGGACCCGTGGAAGGGGTTGCGCGGGGTGATGGCGGGCACCTTGATCCTCGAGGTGATCGTCCTGGGCCTGGCGTTCCCGATCGTCGCCAATCTCGGGCCGGGCATCACCTGGTTGTCCGGCGGATACCTCGGGGCGGTGGTGGTGGCGCACATCGTCGCAGCCGGTCTGCAGGGCCGATCGTATGCGCTGCGTCTCGATATCGGGTTGCAGATCCTGGTGATCGCAGGAGGGTTCCTGCAGTGGTCGGTGGCCGTGGTGGGCGTGATCTTCCTGTGTGTCTGGGTTTACATCGCCTACGTGAAGCACGACGTCGAGGTTCGGATGGCCAAGGGGATGCTGCCGGGGCAGCAACCGATCGACGAGTGATCTGCCGGGATTTCTGCACCCCGGACCTGCGATTCGGCTCCTGCAACTCCTGTTGCCCGACTGTGACCTGTCGGCTCTCGCCCTGAGGTGGTCGATGCTGTGAGAATGTCGCTGCCGGGGAAGAGCGGCTCGCGCCGCGGCCCCGGACCATCAGGTGACCGTTCATGACGTGAGGAATAGCTTGTCTGTGATCTCCAGCCTTCGCCGCCCCCGGGCCGCCGCCGCGATGGCATTGACCGTGATCGGAACGTCGCTGGGCGCGGGAATCGCCGCCGCCGAGCCGGCTGTGCCGACCGAGGATCTTCCGGTCGCCGGAGCACCGATGACGGTCGGCGAAGGGGAGTACAGCTACCTCGCCACCCACGAGGTCACCTCGCGGGCATCGTCGATGCAGGTGTCCGAGGCGATCGCGGCACTGCCCGTCCCGCAGCAGTACCGTCCGGCCAATCTCGGGCTGGCCGCACAGTTCGACATCGCTCTCACGAGTGCGCTGGCGTCCCCCGGCGGCTGCGTGCAGGTCGTGGTCGATCCGCGTGCTCGGTCCGGGAGCCTGTTCAACTACGGATTCTTCCCGGTGGCGGGCGAATACTGCTCGTGACGGTGGCCATCGCCGACCGGTCTTTCGGCTTCTCGCTATGGTGTGCTCGTGACTGAACGGACTCTGGTACTCATCAAGCCCGACGGCGTGGAGCGGTCGCTGGTCGGCGACATCATCAGCCGGATCGAGCGCAAGGGCCTCTCGCTGGTCGCCCTGGAACTCAAGACGGTCAGCGACGAGGTGGCGCGCGGACACTACGCCGAACATGAGGGCAAACCCTTCTATCCCTCGCTGCTCGAATTCATCACGTCGGGACCGTTGGTCGCCGCGGTCCTCGAGGGGCCGCGCGCGGTTGCCGCCTTCCGGCAGATCGCGGGCGGCACCGATCCGGTCGAGAAGGCCGTCCCGGGAACAATCCGTGGAGACTTTGCGCTGAGCACGCAGAACAATCTGGTGCACGGCTCGGACTCGCCCGAGTCCGCCGAGCGGGAGATCGCCCTGTGGTTTCCTGACCTGGGAGTCTGAGCCGACCTTCGCCTTCTCGTTCCCCGCCACACACGCCGTTGGAGATGCCAAACGTGCGTAGTGTGCGGGGAACGACTCGTCGTGTGGGATACTTGCACAGTTGTGGGCGACACACTTTGCCGTCGACAACCGGATGACGCATCCGGCATCGGACACCCCGATTCGCGCGTCTTCCCCATCGGTGCTGACGATGGCGTGGAAGACGACGGCCGGTTGAGGTCATCGACAACGCAAGGCGCCGCCTCGCGGACCGGGTCTTCCGGTGCGCAGAGAACGCGCGAAGACCACACAACACCGGTCCACAGCCGACCGGGACAGACAGTGAAGCCCTCGCGTGGCCGCGTCAGCCCGACGCGCCCGGGGGCTCTAGGAGATTTGAGTGACCGACAACGGGTCGCCGGCTGACGCGAACGCAGCGTCGGAACCGGTGGAGGAGTTCCCCAGCAGGCTTCGTGTGCATGCGCTCGCCAGAGCGCTGGGCATGACGAGTCGAGAGGTCTTGGCGCACCTCGCCGAGATCGGCATCGAGACACGCAGCCCCCAATCAAGCATCGACCGGGAGACCGCCCAGACGGTCGCCGCGCGTGTGCGTGGCGCGGCCGAGCGGGTCGACGCGCCGGAGCAGGCCGAGACGCAGGTGACACCGCCCGAGGAGGCCGCGGTACCCGCCGAGGAGGCCGCGTCCGCCGAGAGCGCCGGCTCGTCGGTCGAGGCTGCCGAACAGGCCACCACGCTGCAGCCGGCTGCCGATCAGGCGACCCCGGCACAGGCGGTAACCGGGGACGACGAGCCCGCGCTGCCTCGCGAATCCGAGCAGGCTGCCACCCACGAGGAGTCGCCGACCCTGTTCTCGGCGGTCGATCAGACTCAGCACCACCCGGTGCGGCAGACGGCCGAGGACGTCATGGCACAGCCGCTGTTCCTGTCGCCACAGGCTGCGGAGCCGACCCGGCGTCCGACCCGGTCCGGCGAGGACGAGCGGGTCGAATCCGACGAGTCCGGCAGCACCGACGATTCGACCGGCGACAGCGACACATCGGCAGACGGTGAGCGTGGCTCGCGCCGTCGTCGCCGAGGCCGCCGAGGGCGCGGCCGGGGCCGCGGTGATCAGTCCGACAACGGTGCAGACGAGCCGCAGCAGGCGAGCGACGACACGTCCGACGCGACGGACCGGTCCGATGGGGACAACGACTCCGCACGGCCCTCCGGCAAGAAGGGCAAGAAGGGCAAGAAGGGCGACCGGTCCGACGGCGGCAAGTCCGGCAAGGATGGCGCCGACAAGGGCGAATCCGGCAAGCACGAAGACGACAAGGCCGACGCCGACAAGGACTCCACGGGAAAGAAGCGCTCCGAGGAGTCCACCGGAACCGACGAGGGTTCGGTATCCGAGGAAGATTCGTCGGATTCGGACTCGTCGGGCGTCGACGACACCGAGGCGGGGTCGTCGAAGCGTCGTCGTCGCCGCCGCCGTCGCAAGGGCGGGGCCGACGCCGAGGACAGCTCACCGGACGATCCGCCGAACACCGTCGTGCACGAGCGTGAACCCCGCAGCAAGAAGGCACGCGACGAGGTCCAGGGCATTTCCGGTTCGACCCGTCTCGAGGCCAAGCGTCAGCGTCGCCGCGACGGCCGGGACGCCGGCCGTCGCCGTCCGCCCATCCTCAGTGAATCGGAGTTCCTGGCGCGCCGCGAGGCGGTCGACCGGGTGATGGTGGTCCGCGAACGTAGCGCCAACAGTGCGATCACCGGGGCCAACGGTTCCGGCGAAACCGGTCAGGCCGTGCCGATCGAGGACTACACCCAGGTGGCCGTGCTCGAGGACGGTGTCCTCGTCGAACACTTCGTCACCACCGAGACATCGTCATCGATGGTCGGCAACATCTATCTCGGGCGTGTGCAGAACGTGTTGCCCGGTATGGAGGCGGCCTTCGTGGACATCGGGCGCGGTCGCAACGGCGTGCTCTACGCCGGTGAGGTGAACTGGGATGCCGCCGGGCTCGACGGCGGATCGCGCAAGATCGAGCAGGCGCTCAAGCCCGGCGACAACGTGCTGGTCCAGGTGAGCAAGGACCCGGTCGGGCACAAGGGAGCCCGGCTCACCACCCAGATCTCGCTGGCGGGTCGCTTCCTGGTCTACGTGCCCGGCGGGTCGTCCACCGGCATCAGCCGCAAGCTGCCCGATGTGGAGCGCAAGCGCCTCAAGAGCATCCTGGGCAAACTGGTTCCCGACGACGCCGGCGTGATCATCCGGACCGCGTCGGAAGGTGTCAGCGCCGACGAACTCGCCGCCGACATCGCGCGTCTGGAAAAGCAGTGGAAGGACATCGATTCCGCGGTCGGCAAGGCGAAGAAGGGTTCGGGGGCCAGCGCGCCACAAGCCCTCTACGAGGAACCCGATCTGCTGGTCCGCGTGGTGCGCGACCTGTTCAACGAGGACTTCAAGAAACTCGTCGTCGAGGGCGGCAAGGCGTGGGACCTCGTCGAGCGGTACATCACGGCGGTGGCACCGGACCTGATGCAGCGCGTCGAGCGCTTCGAGAAGCCGCATGCCGATGCGCCCGACTCGTTTGTGGTGCACCGGATCGACGAACAACTCGCCAAGGCGCTCGACCGTAAGGTGTGGCTGCCGTCGGGCGGCACGTTGATCATCGAGCACACCGAGGCGATGACCGTCGTCGACGTCAACACCGGCAAGTTCACCGGCTCCGGGGGCAACCTGGAGGAGACGGTCACCCGCAACAACCTCGAGGCGGCCGAGGAGATCGTGCGTCAGATGCGGCTGCGCGACATCGGCGGCATGATCATCGTCGACTTCATCGACATGGTCCTCGAATCCAACCGGGATCTGGTGTTGCGGCGGCTGACCGAGGCGCTCGCACGCGACCGGACACGTCACCAGGTATCCGAGGTGACCTCGCTGGGCCTGGTGCAGATGACCCGCAAACGCTTGGGCACCGGGCTGCTCGAGGCGTTCTCGACCCCATGCACCCACTGCGGTGGCCGGGGCATCGTGGTACACGCCAACCCGGTGGAGGCGCGTCCCGACGAGTCGAGCGCCAACGACGGCGGTGGCTCCAAACGTTCACGGCGGAATCGGCGCAAGTCCGAACCGGCGCCTGAGCAGCACAAGCCGGCGCAGAACCCGGCCGAGCACCCGATGTTCCGCGCGATGGCCGCCCATGCCCACGACCACGACCACGACCACGACCACGACCACGACGTCGAGGGTGCCGACGGTGCGCGGGGCGCCGCCGAGCAGGTGGCGTCCCCCGACGCCGGTCGACGTGACGACACCCGGTCAGCGGACACCCGCGCAGACGACACCCACGCAGACGAGACCCACGCAGACGACGGTGTGGTCGCTGCGACGAGCGACGCGAGCGCGACCGCGCAGTCGGGGAGTGCGACGGCGGCCGACGAGCATGCTGCCGTCGCCAGCGCACCCGCGACCGAGGCGACCCCCACCGACGGAGCGCCGGATGAGACGACCGCGTCGTCCCCGGCAGAACCTGCCGGCGCGGCGTCCGAGCCCAACGAGTCCCATGCCGGTGCCTCCGACGCCGCTGCGTCCGGGCGGCCGCGGCGTCGCCGGCGGGTGGTGCGGCAGGCCGCGGCGCCACCGAAGGCGTCCGAGCCGATCGTGATCTCCGCCGACAACGAGGTCGGCTCGACACCGACACCGACGACGACCTTCGGCCCGACGGATTCGAGTGGTACGGCGGAGGCCGCGGTCGCGGTACGCCGGCGGCCTCGTCGCCGCACGGCCGGACGACCGGCGGGCCCGCCGCCGTCCGAGCAGTAACGTCGAAGGGCGACCAGCAGGTCGGGGCGCCGGTGGTCGAGTTTGACCCGGCACACGGCGTTCCCGTAATCTTGATTGGTCGCCTTCGGCGGAGGGTCTGCGCTGTGCCCGGAACGATCAGGACCACCTGAATCGCACCGATCAGCCGCGCGGAACCGCCGACAGGCCCTCTGGAGTGATCCACAGTGACCCCGGTTGCATCCGCGGGTTCGCCCGCGGACCGCACCAGGATGACGCACCACCCACCCACCCCGGTGCGCGAACCAGCGCCCAGGGTCCGACAGACGAGTTAAAGAGGACAGCTTCGATGGCAACGTACGCGATCGTCAAGACCGGCGGTAAGCAGTACAAGGTCGCAGAGGGCGACATTGTCAAGGTCGAGAAGATCGACAGCGTGCCCGGTAGCAGCGTGAGCCTGCCGGTGGCACTGGTCGTCGACGGCTCGACCCTCACCACCGATGCGGACAAGCTGGCGAAGATCTCGGTGACCGGCGAGGTCGTCGAGCACGTCAAGGGTCCCAAGATCCGCATCCACAAGTTCAAGAACAAGACCGGCTACCACAAGCGCCAGGGTCACCGTCAGAACCTGACGGTCCTCAAGGTCACCGGTATCAAGTAACTCGATTCCCGCACCTACCTCAGGAGGACTGCAGAGATGGCACACAAGAAGGGCGCGTCCAGCTCGCGCAACGGTCGTGATTCCAACGCCAAGCGCCTCGGCGTGAAGCGTTTCGGTGGCCAGCAGGTCAGCGCCGGCGAGATCCTGGTCCGCCAGCGCGGCACCAAGTTCCACCCGGGCGTCAATGTCGGCCGCGGTGGCGACGACACCCTGTTCGCCCTGGAGACCGGCTCGGTCGAGTTCGGCACCAAGCGCGGCCGCAAGACGGTCAACATCGTCCCGGAGACCGCAGCGGTCTGACCGGTCGAATAACAGCTCTACACAGGGCGGGCAGGGTCATCGCGTACCCGCCCGTCCTGTTTGTTTTGAGGCCGAGAGGCTTCGGAGAAAGGGAGTGGCCCGATGTCCCGGTTCGTCGACCGCGTGACCATCCACGTCGCGGCGGGTAACGGCGGTCACGGCTGCTCGTCGGTGCACCGCGAGAAGTTCAAACCGCTCGGTGGTCCCGACGGCGGCAACGGCGGCAACGGCGGGTCGGTGCGACTGGTGGTCGATCCCCAGGTGCACACGCTTCTCGACTTCCACTTCCGTCCGCACGCGAAGGGGTCCAACGGTAAACCCGGGATGGGCGACAACCGTGACGGTGCCACCGGCGACGACCTGGTCCTGAAGGTTCCCGACGGCACGGTGGTCCTGGATGCGGACGGCTCCATCCTTGCCGATCTCGTCGGCGAGGGCACCACCTTCGAAGCCGCCCAGGGCGGCCGCGGCGGATTGGGCAATGCAGCGCTGGCCTCCAAGGCGCGCAAGGCCCCCGGCTTCGCACTGCTGGGTGAAGAAGGGCAGCACCGTGACCTCGTCCTGGAGTTGAAATCCGTCGCCGACGTCGGGCTGGTGGGATTTCCGTCGGCAGGCAAATCCTCGCTGGTTTCGGTGTTGTCGGCGGCCAAGCCGAAGATCGCCGACTACCCGTTCACCACGCTGGCACCGAACCTCGGGGTGGTTCAGGTGGCCGGTGACGTGTTCACCGTCGCCGATGTGCCGGGGTTGATCCCCGGTGCGTCCACCGGGCGTGGGTTGGGACTGGATTTCCTGCGTCACCTGGAGCGGTGTGCGGTGCTGGCCCACGTCGTGGACTGCGCCACCCTGGAACCCGGACGCGACCCGGTTTCTGACATCGACGCCTTGGAGGCCGAGCTCGCGGCCTACCGGCCCGCTCTGGATGCCGACCACGGTCTCGGGGACCTGGCGTCGCGGCCGCGGGTGATCATCCTGAACAAGATCGACATCCCCGACGCCGCGGACCTGGCCGATCTGGTGGAACCCGAACTGGCCACCCGGGGGTGGCCCATTTTCCGAATCTCCGCAGTCAGCCACGAGGGTCTCAAAGAGCTGACATTCGCGCTGGGACGGATGGTCGGGGAGTACCGGGCGAGCCAGCCCGCACCCAAACCGCGTCGACAGATCATCCGGCCCAAGGCGATCGACGAGGCGGAGTTCAGCGTCGTCCCCGATCCCGAGGTCGATGGCGGATTCATCGTGCGGGGTACCCGCCCCGAACGTTGGATCGCCCAGACCCAGTTCGGCAACGACGAGGCGGTGGGTTATCTGGCCGACCGTCTCAACCGGCTCGGTGTCGAAGACGAGCTGGTGCGCCAGGGTGCGCAGCCCGGGGCGCCGGTCACCATCGGTGACATGACCTTCGACTGGGAACCGACGACCCCGATGGGTGACGAGGTCCCCATCACCGGCCGTGGGACCGACATCCGCCTCGACCGCAACGAACGGATCGGGGCCGCAGAACGCAAGCAGGCGCGGCGACTTCGGCGCGGTCTGCCCGACGGCGACGAGGGTCCCGAACGGGACCACCAGTGAGCGACGTCCGCGAGCACATCGCCCGTGCGCGCAGCATTGTGGTGAAGATCGGGTCGTCGGCGCTCACTGACCTGCATGACGGACTCGACCGCACCCGTCTTGACCGTCTCGCCGACGCGCTGGAGGCGCGGATGCGTGCCGGGTCGGATGTGATCGTGGTGTCCTCGGGTGCCATCGGCGCCGGCATCGCCCCACTCGGGCTCAAGAAGCGGCCCACCGATCTCGCGACCAAACAGGCCGCTGCCAGCGTCGGGCAATTGGCGCTGGCCCACGCGTGGGGCACTTCCTTCCACCGGTACGGCCGCACCGTCGGCCAGGTGCTGTTGACCGCCGACGATGTCTCCAACCGCTCGCATCACGCCAACGCTCAGCGCACGCTGGACCGACTGCGGTCGCTCGGTGCCGTCGCGGTGGTCAACGAGAACGACACCGTGGCGACCACCGAGATCCGGTTCGGCGACAACGACCGCCTCGCCGCGTTGGTGGCTCATCTCGCGGGTGCCGACGCGCTGGTGTTGCTGTCCGACGTCGACGGCCTCTACGACGGGGATCCGCGCAAGGTCGGTGCCGACGGTAGCCGTGCTCGGCTGATCGCGGAGGTCAACGGACCGGAGGATCTCGACGGGGTCATCGCCGGGTCGGGCGGTGCGCTGGGCACCGGCGGTATGGCCTCCAAGCTCGCGGCTGCGCGACTGTCGGCCGACGCCGGGGTGCCTGTTCTGCTGGCGGCCGCCGATCAGGCTGCGCAGGCGCTGGCCGACGCGTCGGTGGGAACGGTCTTCGCCGCTCGCGACGAGCGGCTGTCGGCGCGGCGGTTCTGGGTGCGCCATGCCGCCGACGCGCGGGGACAGCTCGTGCTCGATGACGGTGCGGTGGCCGCGGTGGCGCGCCGACGCCGATCACTGCTGGCAGCCGGCGTCGTGGGCGTCAACGGACGGTTCTCCGACGGCGACGTGGTGGAGTTGCTCGACACCAGCGGTGTGGTGCGGGCCCGCGGGGTTGCCGCCTACGCCTCCGACGACGTGGCGCTGATGGTCGGTCGTTCCACCGCCGACCTACCGGCAGAGCTTCGTCGGCCGGTGGTACACGCCGACGACCTCGTCGCGGTCTGAGCGCACCGTTGGCTCACGCTGCCAGGGCCGGCAGCACCACCGACGCCAGGTGATCGATCTTCAGGTCGGCGAGTTCGTC
Organism: Gordonia aquimaris; assembly: GCF_026262595.1. Classification (NCBI taxonomy): domain Bacteria; kingdom Bacillati; phylum Actinomycetota; class Actinomycetes; order Mycobacteriales; family Gordoniaceae; genus Gordonia; species Gordonia aquimaris. The sequence continues at coordinate 155,634 of NZ_JAPKFM010000006.1, forward strand.
GGCGCGGGTCGCGCCGCGGTTCACGATGACGAGGGTCTTGCCGGTGCGACGTGCGTGGCGAGCGAACCGCAGGCCGCTCATCACCGTCAGCGACGACCCGACGACCAGCAGTGCATCGCTGTCGTCCACCATCGAGAATGCTTGCTGCACAGTCGGTTTCGGAACGCTCTCGCCAAAGTAGACGATGTCGGGTTTCACGATGCCGTCGCACCGCGGGCAATCGATCATGGTGAAGTCGCTGGTGTCGTCGATGGCTGCGTCGGCATCCGGTGCGACCTCGATCGCCCCGCGACCACGGATGCGCTCGGTGAATCCGCGGTTGATCTGTTCCAGGTCGTGGGCGAGCTGATGGCGGGAGATCTGCCAGCCGCACTCCAGGCATCGCACGCGGCCATAGCAACCGTGCAACTCCACCACACGTCGGGTGCCGGCCTTCGTGTGCAGCATGTCGACGTTCTGGGTGATCACCCCGGACAGTCGACCCTGCCGTTGCAGATCGGTGAGCGCATGGTGTGCGGTGTTGGGTTGCGCGGCGTCCATGTGTCGCCAGCCGAGATGGTTGCGCGCCCAGTAGTGGCGTCGGAACTCCGGCGACGACAGGAACATCTCCAGCGTCATCGGCGTGCGTTGCGGCGCTCCCGGGCTGCGGTAGTCGGGGATACCGGAGTCGGTGGAGATCCCCGCGCCGGTCAGCGCCACGATCCGCCGGCCGTCGAGCAACGCGCGTGCACGGTCGATCTGTTCGTCGACACCCTCGTCGAGCGGTGTCGGTTCGGCCGGGGACCAGCCGATCTGCAGTCGCGTACGCACCCTGCCCAGGATAGCGGGCTCGACGACGCCACCGGCCCGACAGAACACGAGGTTCTGCCGGGCCGGTGTTTCACCATCGACGAGGGCCGGTCAGTCGGCGGCCACCGCCTCTGGGGAATGTTTCCCGGTCGATTCGGGAACGGCGACCAGCGGGTAGACGCCGTTCTCGTCGTGCACCTCGGTGCCGACAACGGGAGGATTGAAGACGCAGAGCATCCGCATCTGCGTGTCAGCGGTCACCTGATGACGCTCGTGACCGTTGAGCAGGTACATCGTGCCGGGGGCCAGCGGATAGGTCTCGCCGGTCTCCTTGTCGAGCAACGTTCCGGTGCCCTCGACCAGCCACACGGCCTCGATGTGGTTGGCGTAGTGGAAGTTGTTCACCGATCCGGCGTTGATGGTGGTCTCGTGGAAGGAGAACCCGACGCGGTCACCGCCGAGGACGATGCGCTTGGACACCCAGTTGCCCAGCGGATCCTTGACGTCGCGGTCAGTGCCCGTGATTTCTTCTGTGGTACGGACGATCATCCGATCACCTCCTTGACGGAATCAGCAATGATGTCGAGGCCACGGTCCAGGTCCTCGTTCGAAATGGTCAGCGCGGGAAGAAGTTTGACGACCTCATCGGACGGTCCGGAGGTCTCGACCAACAGCCCTGCCTCGAAGGCCGACGCGCTGACCTTGCCGGCGGCGGCGGCTTCTTCGAACACGAGACCCTGCGCCATGCCGCGGCCGCGGGTGGAGATGCCACTGAACTTGTCGCACAGTTCGTTGAAGCGCGTGTGGATGCGGTCACCCTTGGCGTGCACGTCGCGGGTGAGCGCGTCGTCGCTCCAGTAGTGCTCGAGCGTCTTGGCGCCGGTCACGAATGCGGGGTTGTTGCCGCGGAAGGTGCCGTTGTGCTCACCCGGGGTCCAGACGTCGAGGTCGGACCGGAACAGGGTCAGTGCCAGCGGCAAGCCGTAACCGCTGATGGACTTCGACAGCGTGACGATGTCGGGCTTGATGCCGGCGGCCTCGAATGAGAAGAACTCGCCGGTGCGTCCGCAACCCATCTGCACATCGTCGACGATGAGCAGGATGTCGCGGCGCTGGCACAGCTCCGACAGGGCCTGTAGCCACTCGGCGCGGGCGACGTTGATGCCACCCTCGCCCTGGACGGTCTCGACGATCACGGCCGCCGGACGATTGAGCCCACTGCCGGAGTCATCGAGCACCCGCTCGAACCACTGGAAGTCCTCGACGACACCACCGAAGTAGTTGTCGAAGGGCATGGGGGTGGCATGCACGAGCGGGATACCGGCGCCGGCGCGCTTCATCGAGTTGCCGGTCACCGACAGCGATCCCAGGGTCATGCCGTGGAACGCGTTGGTGAAGCTGATGATCGACTCGCGTCCGGTCACCTTGCGGGCGAGCTTCAGTGCTGCCTCGACTGCGTTGGTGCCGGTGGGCCCGGGGAACTGGATCTTGTAGTCCAGTCCGCGCGGCTGCAGGATCTTCCCGTGGAAGGCCTCGATGAACGCACCCTTCGCGACGGTGGCCATGTCGAGTCCGTGGGTGATCCCGTCATCCGAGATGTAGTCCAGCAGAGCCGATTTCATCACCGGGTTGTTGTGGCCGTAGTTCAGCGAACCTGCGCCGGCGAAGAAGTCGAGGTACTGACGACCGGTCTGATCGGTGATGTGAGAACCGCTTGCGCGGGTGAACACCGTCGGCCAGCTACGGCAGTAGCTGCGGACTTCGGACTCGTGCTTGGTGAAGACGGAATCGTCGATTGACTGATCGAGAAGTTGCATGGGTAACTTCCCCCTTTACTTATTGACGATTGAAATTGCGACCTGGTCGCACACGGAGTGCGCCGACATCGCTGATGTCGGCGCAACTGCCGGTGAGATGGTCAAGTGCTCAGTTGTGAAAAGACTCAGTTGTGAATTGAGACGTGTGGACAGGAATGATCAGGGTTCAACGAGCTCGGGCTCGAGGAGGTAGAGATCCTCGGGCTCGTGCGCGTCCGGAAACTGATCGGCGGCGAACAGATCACGACGCTCGAAGCGCAGGCCGCGAGCGTTCGCGACTGATTCGAACAATCGCTGCGATGCGACATTGTCCGGACTGATCGTGGTGTGCATCGCGACCACACCCGACCGCTGACAGCGGTCGAACAGGCGATGCAGCATGGTGCCGGCGATACCGTGGCCGCGGCAGGAGTCGTCGACGGCGACCTGCCACACCATGAGGGTGGACGGGTCGGTCTGGCGTCGATAGCCGGTGACGAATCCGACCGGGCGCCCATCGACCTCGGCGACGATCGATGTCGAGGAGAAATCATGGCACCACAGGACGTAGGAGTAACTCGAGTTGACGTCGAGAACCTTTGAGTCCGAGGCGATTTCCCACAATCGTTCGCCGTCGTCGGCGGTGGGCTGCCGGTAATCGACAGCAAGGGCAGTGGTTGGGGCCGTACTTGTTTGGAGCGGGCTCATGACGCCTTCGACGTTAACAACGCGGTTACCTGAAGTCACCCGTCCTCAGAAATCGGACACCGAAAGCCCGCATAATCCCCTGCTCAGCCACTGTTTGTGAAGTGCATCACAAACTATTGCACGACCTGGACTTAGATGGGACAAGGGGTGGCTACTCCGCACCAGCCGTACCGCACAATGGTGGACGATGACCAGAATAATTGCGGGTGAACTGCGCGGACGCAGACTGGCGGTACCCGACAGCGGCACCCGGCCGACCTCGGATCGGGTCCGCGAGGCGATCTTCAACATCCTGCTTGCGCGGACCGAACTGGACGACGCATCTGTGGTGGACCTCTACGCCGGCTCCGGTGCGCTGGGGCTGGAGGCGTTGTCGCGCGGCGCGGCGCGCGCCACCTTCGTGGATTCGCGCCGCCGGGCCACCACGGTGATCGCGGCAAACGTCCGCACGTGTGGCGTGGCCGAGCGTGTGTCGGTCATCACCCGATCCGTCTCTGCCCACCTGGCGGCGGGCGGCGGCGGCGACGTGGATGTGGCGTTCCTCGACCCGCCGTACGACCTCGACAACGAGGCCATGTCCGGTGACCTCGCCGCGCTGAGCGCACACTGGATGGTGGTGGGCGGCATCGTGGTCATCGAACGTGCCGTCCGTGCGCCCCAGACACACTGGCCCGACGAGTTCACAGTGCTGGTGCACAAGAGCTATGGCGACACACGTGTGGAGGTGGCGGTTCTTGACCGATCCGGACGAGAAGAGTGTGACGACGCCGGGGGTGGCTGCGAGGAGTGCCGAGATGAGACCGGCGAGCGCTGACCCGGCGATGCGCATCGGTGCGCTGGAGACCGCGCTGCCCATCATCTGTGCACCCATGGCGGGTGGCCCCACCACGCCCGCTCTTGTCGCCGCAGTCGGGCGAGCGGGCGGACTCGGCATGCTCGCGGCGGGCTACCTCACCGCCGAGGCCCTCGAGGATCTGGTGGCCGATGTCGAGTCGCGTGGCCCGTTGCTCTACGGCGTCAATCTCTTCCTCTCCGGGGTTGACCGCTGCGCCGGTCCGGACGGTGCCCGGCAGCGAGGGGCGGTAGAGGCGTATCGCCGGACATTGGCGGTCGAGGCGAGCCGGCACGGTGTCGACGTGGGCGAACCCCGTTTCACCGACGAGGCGGTCGAGGAGAAGCTCGAGGTGTTGTCCCGACACCATCCGGCTCTGGTGAGTGTCACCTTCGGCGACCCGGAAGCGGCGCTCGTCGAGCGGGTCCACACCGACATCGGCGCGCCGGTCGCGGTCACGGTCACCTCGGTGGCCGAGGCTCGCGCAGCGGTGCTCTCGGGTGCCGACGCGCTCATCGCGCAGGGCATCGAGGCCGGCGGCCATCGTGGTCTGTGGTTCGACGATCCGGCGCTGCCGGCCGGCGGCCCGGCGACACCCACCGCCGAACTCGTCCGGGCGATCTGTGCCGACATGACGGTCATGTCCGCGCAGGTGCCGGTCGTCGCGGCCGGAGGAGTTTCCGATGGCGCCGGAGTCCGGTCGATGCTCGCCCTGGGTGCGGTCGGGGCGCAGTTGGGCACCGCCTTCCTGTGCGCCGACGAGGCGGGTACGGGTTCGGCGCATCGGCGGGCTCTGCTGGAACAGACCTACCTCGACACGGTCGTGACGCGCGCCTTCTCCGGCCGATCGGCGCGGTCGCTACGTAATGGCTTCGCCGATAGGCATCCGAACGCTCCGGCGGTGTATCCACAGGTCCACCACATGACCAAGCCGATTCGGGCCGCGGCGGCCGCGTCCGGGGCGGCCGACGACATCAACCTGTGGGCCGGTACCGGCTGGCGCTCGGTGGTGGCCGGCCCTGCGGCCGAACTGATGGCGCGGCTGGCCGCCGAGTTCCTCGACGCCCCCTGACCGTCGAGGAGTTCGGCCGGTCGACCCTCGCGTAGATTTCGGTCATGACCTCAGCTGTCTTCCCCGGCTCCTTCGACCCGTTCACCGTCGGTCACCGCTACATCGTCGAGCGTGCCGCCGGCCGCTTCGACTCGCTGGTCGTCACCGTGGTGGTCAACCCGAACAAGAAGGGCATGTTCGACGTCGACGAACGCATCGCCCTGATCCGCGAGGACTGCGCCGATCTGACCAACGTGCGTGTCGACCGCTGGACCGGCCTGCTGGTCGACTACCTGCGTCAGGAAAACATCGACACGATAGTGAAGGGGCTGCGCTCGGGCACCGACTTCGACTACGAGGTGCCGATGGCGCAGATGAACCGCGAGCTCGCCGACGTCGAGTCCATGTTCCTGCTCACCGATCCGCGCTACGCGCATGTGTCGAGCTCGCTGGTCAAGGAGGTGGCCAAGCTCGGCGGGGACATCACGCCCTTCTTGTCACCGGCGATCCACCAGCGACTGCAGGCGCGGTTGGCGGGGGAGCAGCGGATCTGACCTAGTGTCCCGCGCGACACGCCCCGCCCGCCTCACTAATCACAGACGCACCATTCGGCACAATAGTCACAGTTGTTTCATGCCAACCGAAGGCGACCAGCCGGATTGGGGTAGCTGTGTACCGGGTTTTTGAAGCGCTCGACGAACTCGCCGCCATCGTCGAGGAAGCGCGAAGCGTCCCGATGACCGCGGGTTGCGTCGTGCCACGAGGGGACGTCCTCGAGCTCATCGACGACATCAAGGATTCGATCCCGGGTGAACTCGACGACGCCCAGGATGTGCTCGATCAGCGCGACTCGCTGGTCGGCAACGCCCGCGAGCACGCCGAGACCGTGATCGGCAAGGCCGACTCGGAGTCCGAGGCGGTGATCGCACATGCACGCGCGGAGGCAGACCGCATCCTGTCCGAAGCGAAGGCCCAGGCCGACCGGATGGTCGACGAGGCCGGCGCGCACGGCCGTCAGATGGTCGAAGAGGCCACCGCCGACGCGCATCGGCTGTCGACGAGTGCGGCACGTGAATTCGAAGCGGTCACCGGTCGCGCCCGGGCAGAGGCCCAGCGCACCATCGACTCCGCGAACAACACCTACGACAAGTCCGTGGCCGACGGCATCGCCGAGCAGCAGCGTCTGGTGTCCGAGGCGGAAGTGGTGGCCGCCGCGAAGTCGGAGGCCGAGCGGATCATCGACGCCGCCCATGCTGAGGCCGACCGGCTCCGCGGGGACTGCGACGTCTACGTCGACGAGAAGCTGGCCCAGTTCGAGGAGATCCTCACCGGCACCTTGCGGTCGGTCAATCGGGGACGGCACCAGTTGCGGACCGGCGCGGGGATGCACGACTACGTCGAATACCCGCGCAGCGTCGACGAACCGCCTGCGCCGCGCGGTGCATCGCAGACCCACGATCGCGTCGACAATCAGGGCTCACCGCTGGCCGTCTGAGCGTAGGGCCGGGACCGTTCGAAGAGTCCGCAGGTCGGGCGTATCGTGCAACTGTGGCAGATCGAGCAATGAGCCGGAGTGTCGCGTCTGACGGGGCGAACTCCGGCGGCAAACAGGCCGACCCGTTCGTGCTCGACGTCCGTTCGCTGGGACGTCGAGCGGGGTCTATGTCGGAGGTGCATCGGACCGTCGTCGCGCCGGAACGCATCGGACTGGACATGATCGCGATTCCCGCCGGTTCCGAGGTCGACCTCGATCTGCGGCTGGAGGCGGTCACCGAGGGCGTGCTGGTCACCGGCACGGTGAGCGGTGAGACCGAAGGTCAGTGCTCACGGTGTCTGGAGCCGGTCGACGGCACCGTCACGGTGTTCCTCACCGAATTGTTCGCCTACCCCGACAGCGAGACCGAACAGACCACCGACGCCGACGACGTGCACCGACTCGTCGATGACCGGCTCGACCTCGAGCAGTCGATCATCGACGCCGTCGCCCTCGAATTGCCCATGTCGCCGTTGTGTTCGGAGGATTGCGAGGGCCTCTGCCCCGAATGCGGCGTCCGACTCGCCGTCGCCGAACCGGGACACGCGCACGAACAGATCGATCCCCGATGGGCGGCGTTGCGCGACAAGTTCGGCGCGCCCGGCGACGCCTCACCGCAGGGCCGGGAGACACCGAAGGACCAAGGTGGTGACTGACCCAGACGTGGCCGGCGACAACGACGTGACCGACCAGACGCCCGCGTCACCACCTGATGATCCGGCGCAGGAACGATTTGCCGATCTGCTCCGGGCGCTGCACGCGCAACTGTCCACCGAATTGTTGGTGTTGGCGCTGACTCACCGTTCCTATGCCTACGAGAACGGCGGGCTACCCACCAACGAGCGCTTGGAATTCCTCGGTGACTCGGTGTTGGGGGTGATCATCACCGAACGGCTCTACCTGCGGTACCCGGATCGATCCGAGGGCGAACTGGCCAAGATCCGGGCCAGCGTGGTCAACATGCACGCGCTCGCCGAAGTGGCCCGTGGGCTCGGCGACGGGGGCCTCGGACGTCACCTCTACCTCGGGCGTGGTGAGGAACTCACCGGTGGCCGCAACAAAGACAGCATCCTCGCCGACGGTCTCGAGTCGGTCTTCGGTGCGTTGTACCTGGAACACGGTCTCGCCGTGTGCAAGGACATCATTCTCGGATTGTTCGACGAGATCATCGGCCACGCAGGGCATCTCGGCGCCGGTCTGGACTGGAAGACATCGCTGCAGGAGCTCTCGGCGGAGGGTGGCTACGGTCCGCCGCACTATCAGATCACCTCGACCGGTCCCGACCACAACAAAGAGTTCACCGCAGTCGCGGTGGTGGCCGGCGAGAGTCTGGGTGAGGGGAGTGGGCGTACCAAGAAGGAGGCCGAGCAGAAGGCCGCCGCCTTGGCCTGGCAGGCGCTCACCGACCGCGCCGCCGCGAACTGACCGGATCCGGACGTGCCCGAACTTCCCGAAGTGGAGACCGTGCGGCGCGGTCTGGCCGATCACGTCGAGCGCCGAATCATCACGTCGGTCGACGTGCTACACCCGCGGTCGGCCCGACGTCACGTCGGCGGCGGTGCGGACCTGGTCGGGCGGTTGACCGGTACGCGGGTGGCCGGCGTGCATCGCCGCGGAAAGTATCTGTGGCTCGACATGGCCGATTCGGCCGACAGCTTTCCGCTCGTCGTTCACCTCGGCATGAGCGGTCAGATGCTCATCAGCCCAGCCGGTGCCGAGGACCACATTCACCTGCGCATCCGGGCGACACTCGACGACGGCAACGAGCTGCGGTTCGTCGACCAACGCACCTTCGGCGGCTGGCACGTCGACGAATACGTCGACACCCCCGACGAACTCGGTCGGCGGCTGCCGGAATCGATCGCGCACATCGCCCCGGACCCATTCGATCCGACCTTCGATGCCGCCCGAGTGACCGCCGTCATCCGGTCGCGGCACACCGAGATCAAACGGGCCCTGCTGGACCAGACGGTGATCTCCGGCGTCGGCAACATCTACGCCGACGAGGCGTTGTGGCGCAGCCGGGTCCACGGCACCCGGCTGACCGACGGGCTCAGCCGGGCGAAGGTGATCGACCTGCTCGCGTCGGTCAGCGATGTCATGGGTGACGCGCTCGTCGTCGGCGGAACCTCATTCGACTCGCTGTATGTGAACGTCAACGGGGAGTCGGGCTATTTCAGCAGAGAACTACATTCATATGGCCGGGAAGGCTTGCCGTGCCACCGGTGCGGCACACCGATCAGGCGGGAGGCCTTCATGAACCGGAGCTCGTTCTATTGTCCTCGTTGTCAGCGCAGCCCACGTCGTTGACGCGACGGGGCCGGGCTTCGGTGAGTTGCTCCACCACCGGACCGATCAGGTGGGTCGTTCAGGAGTCGCCAACTGCGACGAGGCTTTGAGACTTTGCGTCATACCGGTAGTCGACGATGCCGCCGGACATAATCAACTCGATCGTCTGATCGATCACGTCACGTGGAACGACGAACCATTCGGACGGATCGTAGTCGCGACCCGTCTTGTCGACCTGTGTCAGATCCAAACGCACCTCGGCGAAGACTCGATGGAGCAGGTTCTCCAACACTGAGACACGCGTGTTGTATATCCGGTAGGTGGCAACCACCTCGACCGGCGCCATCAAGTAGGTGGGCGACTTGTCCGCATTCTTGATCCTGGCCTCGACCGGTCCGCGTGAGAAGCCGATCTTATGCAGATCAGCGATGCCGGCGATCTGTGGATCGTTGCTCCGAGAACGCAAGACATAGATGTAGCCGCTGACCTCGTCGTCGGTGAGGATCTCCGGTTGCTGTCGAGCTACGACGATCTGACCGTCTTCATCTGCCAGCCTGATCCCGAGGGACTGCCTGTACATCCGCGATTCCGTGCCGTTCTCAAAGACGCAGCGCAGACGTTCACGTTTGTTCTCGCGCACAGTCGATTTCTTGTACTCGGTCTCGCCGACTTCAGCGATAAAGAGCATCACACCGTTGAGCACAAAGAACGCACCCGGAACTATGTGCTGCATCCCCGAGTACGGCATCAACTGGCTCGCGCCGTCGCGCAACTCGGCATGCTTCTGCTCGAACAGCGGAGCGAACTCGGCGAAGTCTTGAGCAGGCCGACGGCGCGCTACCTCCTCAGTTTCGAAGCGCTGCTTGCGGATCGGAAGGCTTGAGACGTCCAGGATGCCGGTGTCGTCTCCCAACAGGTCGAGCGGGTCATGCTCCAGCAGCTCGTCGATCGAGCCAGGGGCTTCAGGTACGTTAAGGAGACCGAACTCGTCGAGGTGTTTGAGTGCTTCGATCTTGCTGTCATCGGCGAGTATGCCGTCCAGGCGTGCGCCGAGTTTACGTTCGGAGATCTCCCTCGTGGTCGGGCTCGGGAGTCGGCCGTGCGTCCGGCGAAACTCCACGATCTCCAGGAATGCTCGCTCCAGCCGGTCACTGGACGTGACCTTCTTCGGCTTCTCCGGCATGTCCAGGAGACCGTCGACATCTGAATCGAGCAACTGCTGAAACGCGTCTGCTCCAGCGGCGTTACCGCTCTCCGAGGTTGAAGAGTCCGCGGTCGTCATTGATCCGTCCCGATCTCGCTCGCTTGCTTCTGCGCCTCGCGCTGCTGCTTGAGCCGCCGCAAGAACAGCAGCGCCTCGGCATAGCGCTTCTCCGTGGGGTCGTCCGAGCGCACGTCAGGGTGTCGCCCGTTGACCTTGACCCAATTCTGAATCTTCGGGAACAGGGCGAGCGCCTCGTCCTCGCTGATCTCCACGCGCGTGCTGGTAATCGCGTCGGAGATGATCTTGAGCACCGACGGGGTCACCGACTTCGACATCACCTCGAACGCCCGTTGGAACGGGTTGATCGTGTCGATCAGGTTGATGCTGACCTCGTCGATGTTCACAAACGTGTCGGCCATCTTGATGAACCGCTTGTCACCGACCTCGCGGACCTCGCCGTTCTTGATCACAGAGTCCACCACGACCTGCTGGCGCACCTCCTCGACCTGCTCATCGGTCAAGTCCGGGTAGCGATCCCGGATGATCTTCGGGATCAGAACCTTGTTCGTGGTCTCGGGATCCACGCTGCCGGCCGCAGCCTTCGCGAACGTCTCGTCCTGCAAGATGTTGGCCTTCAGGTCGTTCAGGTCCGTCTCTACGATCTGCTTGACCCGTTCGCTCGACGGCTCCTTGAACCCCTTGATCTTGATCGTTCCCGGCTCGGGTGCGTCGTCGTTGCCGTGTTTCGCCTTGAAGTTGAAGTTCGGCGCCAGCACCTGCTCCATCAGTAGCGACGCCGTGATGGCCTTGAGCATGTTGTTCACCGACACCGTCACCTCGCCCCGCTCAGCGTCCGGCTCAGCCAGCAGGTTTGTGAACTGCGCGTGCGGCTTACCGGGGCTGTCGCGGGTGACGCGGCCGATGATCTGGATGATCTCGGTCAGTGACGCCCTGTACCCAACTGTCAGGGCATGCTCGGCGAACGGCCAGTCGAAGCCTTCCTTCGCCATCCCCAGCGCGAGGATGATGTCCACGCCGTCGCGGTCCTTCGCCGCAACTGTCGACAGGTAATGCAGCGTGTCGGCGCGCTTCTTCTGATCGGCGTCGTCGACCAGATCGGCCACCCGCAGCACCTCGCCGGTGTCGGAGCGTCGAATGCGGATGATTCCGGTGTCCGGCTCGGTGTCGATCACGTCGCCGATCGTGTCGATGATGAACCCGACCTCTTCGATCTTGTCCTTCGTCGACTCTCCCGAGTTCACGTTCGGGATGTGGACGATCGTCTTCTTGTCTAGATCCAGCACCTCACCGATCGCCTCGGTGTACCGGCCCTGATAGAAGTGGTGCCCGATCCCCAGCGACTTCAGGTACTGGTAGCCGTTGAGCTGGTCGTAGTAGTTGAACGTCACCGGGGTGAACTGCGCCTCGTCCTCAGACGACAGCACCGGCACCGAGTCGCCGCGGAAGTACGATCCGGTCATCGCCACGATGTGGACGTCCGAACCGGCCATCACCTCCTTCAACAGTGCACCCAGGCGGGAGTTCTCAGTGTCAGCTGACACGTGGTGAAACTCGTCGATAGCCAGCACCGTGCCAGTGAATTCGTCCGGTGCCAGCCGCTCAAACGCGAACCGCAACGTCGCATGCGTGCACACCAGAATCGGATCACTGCTGCGGAGGAAGTCGATGAATGCGTCGACCTTGCCCGCTGACGAACCGGGCGTGCACAGATTCCGTTCCGGCGTGACTTCCCAGTCGGCGAAGAAACCGTGCGAGGTCAGCCGCGTGGTCGAGAATGATGCCCCGATCGAACGCTCCGGCACCGCGACGATCACCTTCTTGCGGCCCTGGTTGTACAACTTGTCCAGACCCACGAACATCAACGCCCGCGACTTCCCGGAAGCCGGTGGAGCTTTGATCAACAGATGCTGTGCGTCCCGCTTGGCGAACACCCGCTGCTGCATCTCCCGCATCCCCAATGCGTCGGTGTTCACCGATTCGCCCGTCTGCGCGTACGTCACGTCAACGACGTTCACCGTGCTACTCACTTCTTGCTCCTCTTTGCCGCCCGCTCCGCTGCAGTCATCTCCTCATACATAGCGAAAAGGTCCGACAGACGCTCCTCATCGGTCTCATACCCACGCTTGGAGTAGATCGAATCCACCAACGCGTCAACATCAGAATGTGCGGCCCGTAGATCGTCAGGCATCTTGTCCGGATCGTAGAGCTCTGCAAGAGTCTTCTCGCAGTGATACTCACGCACATCCAGCACCCGCAGTGCCGCCACAGTCAATTGCTCCATTGTTGGTCCAGAAAGTTCTGGGACGGGAAAATTGTTATAAACAATAGTGTTCGAGTATTGGTACCGACTCTCGAGGCGACCAGAGACCGATCGCATCCATACCATATGCATCAACGAAGTCGTTAATGCAAAAGCCCAGAAGTTCGTCTCGGTCATAACTAAGGCTTTATTGGATCCGATCACATCTGACCCAACGTAACCGATGGGAATGTACACTCGCCGCTCTGAGGAAATACTGGGTACAATCAACGAATCCGAATCGGCATGGGCAAAGTAGTAGAATCTATTCGGAGTTGATGCCAGCGCATTCGTCGACTTTTCTGTACTCTTTAGCCGGTGTTCCTTTACTCGATCGAGGCGATCTGCGAGCTCCGGGATCTTGTAAGCTTGCTCTAGTTGCTCATCCGCTATAAGGAGACACCATCTAGTTTTACCTTTCACGAACTCATCGGACCCGCAGTATCCCTTGATGTATTGTCTGACCTGAGGGCGGCGCTCCACCAACTGGTCCTTTTCACTGTCCGTGAGGATCAGGTTTCCGCCATCGTTGGGCATCGAACCGTACCCGAGACGCGGCATCTGGGGGCTCAGAGGGTTTCGTCGCCGCACCAGCCATACCATTGGGCCGGCGGCGAGGTATGCATTTATACTATTAACCTGAAGGCGAAACTCATTCGTGTACAAGTATCTTACTTCCGAAGACTTATTTCTCAGCGATACCACGACGCATGTCACTCCCGCCGAATTGCGAGCCTTGTTCGACCACGGGAATGATGTGTAGGCATATGAAATTTCTAGTTCAGCCCCCAACACTCTCGGCCAGAGGAGGGCCACCTGCTCTCCCTGTGTAATAGAATTGGTTGTAACAAATGCGAGCCTAGCTATTGTTCCACGTATGTAGTCGGCACCCTTTATGACCCAACCTGACACATAGTCGAGACTCTTATAGTTGGCCGTAATTGAAGCCAGGTCTCGTTTGTGTTTTGCCGTCTGATTTCTGCTGCCAAGGTACGGGGGATTTCCAAGTACGTAAATCTCCTCATTGCCGCCATTTGGGCAGGTTTCAGCCCAGTCGGCCATTAAAGAATTTCCTTGATTTATCTGACCAGACTCGCGTAGTGGGATGAGGGGGATGGAAACTTTGAATTTTTCTTTGTACTCAGCATTCATCTGATGCTTTGCTAGCCACAGGGATAAAACCGCTACCTCGACCGCGAAATCATCAATTTCTAAGCCATAGAAGTTTTCGACATCGATCTTCGATACTGCATACAGCACCTGGTGCTTAGGGCTCAAATCGGCGAGTCGTTCGAGAATCGCATGCTCCAGGCGCCGCAACTCCTTATAGGCGATGACCAGGAAGTTCCCCGACCCACACGCCGGGTCGAAGACCTTGATCGCTCCTATCCGCTCCAGCAGCTTCTCCAGCCTGCCGACGCTGTTGAATCCGGCGTCGAACTGCTCCTTCAGCTCGTCGAGGAACAGTGGCTCGATCGTCTTGAGGATGTTCGGCACCGATGTGTAGTGCTGCCCGAGGTCCGATCGGTTTCCGGGGGTGACGATCGCTTGGAACATCGACCCGAAGATGTCAGGGTTGATCTCGCTCCAGTCCAGCGCTCCGAGGTCGAGCAGCAGCCCACGGGCGCTCTTGGTGAACGCCGGCACCAAGTGCTGGCTGGTGACCTCGAACAGTCGACCGTTGACGTACGGGAACGCCGACAGATAGCTTGCCTTGTCTTCTGGCTTCTCGGCGTCTAGAGCGTCGAATAGGTCGGTCAGGAACTCCTGCACGTCGGAACCGTCGGACTGCGTGTGCGAACCTACCGCGGTGGTGAACTGGCCATCGTCGAAGATCCCGGTGTCCTCGGCGAAAAAGCAGAACAGCAGCCGCGTGAAGAACACGTTCAACGCATGTCGGCCGTGCTGCTCGTCGATGAGTTCCGGATTTGCCTGGAGCAGTTCGTCGAACAGCTTGCCCATGCGCTCGGCGGCTTTGACGTCCGCATGCGCCTCAGACGTGTACTGCGCTTTCTCCATCCCGGCCCAGGGAAGGAAGAACGTAAAGTGCTTGTCGATGTCACGGATCGGGAAGACCTTGTTCTCCCCGGTTTTCATATCGACAGCGACCAGCTCGTCATAGTCAGTGGCAATCACGAACCGAGGGTTGTAACGAACCACGTCCGGGGAGGTACGCAGCTCCTCGACACCTGCCAACGGCTGTCGGTCGGTCTCCCGGAAATAGACAACATTCTTCTGCGCGACTTCGCGATCAGGTTCGGCTGCGACGTTCAATGAGCCGTTGCGCAACCGGGTGACGTTGCCCTTCGGCTTCCCGTAGGCCAGCAGCAGGTCGAAGATGAACTCACGGTCGTACGTCTCACGCCGGGCTAGGGGAGTGACGCGCTCCTCGACTGCCTTTAGGTTCAATCTGGCCACGAACGCTACCTCTCGCAGGTCACATAGGTTCGGCTGTCAGCTGCCGACGGTCTCCTGATCATTTCATCTGCGCGACGTGGTGATGCAGCAAGCCCTGTGGGTCGGTGATCTACGCCGGAGGTCATAAATCTGCACGCGGAAGCGCTGCGGCCGAAGCGTCGCGGTTCGGGCTGAGGCTTCGGAGTATTCATATGGGCCGGAAGGTCTGCCGTGCAAGCAGTGCGGTATGCCAATCAGTGGGTGGTGTTCATGAGCCGCAGTTCGTATTACTGCCCGAAGTGTCATCCCGCTCCCTCGCCGCCGCCCGTGACTCAGTAGCTTCTCCGGCGAGCGCGAACGGTCAGCGACAGCAGCGAAGCTGCTGGAGTACTCCACAATGGACTCCTACCCGGCCGAGTGATGACATGTCGGTGTGGGACGTCGCAGACAGGCTCACCGACCTGGCGAACACGATCGCACCCCATCTCGACGACGACACCGATCCTCCGTAACCGGGCAGCACCGCGACGAGCACCCCCTGCACCGAGATCCGGTGCCGGGGTCCTTTCTCTTCTACGCCTCCTCATCGACGAACTCCTGGGCCTCTCTCAGCAGTCCGTCCACCACGCCCATTGCGCGCGCCTGGTCCGCGGCCGTCGCAATGTTCCTGAACGCCTCCAGCCGCTCGGCCTTCTCGACGGCCTGCTCGTCCGTCAGATGATCGGCCCAGCGTCGGACCAGATCCAGACTCGGTGCCCCGGGGGTCATTCCGACGATCTCAATGAGGCCCGGGCGCGCTGTCTTCGCCGCTGTCAGGTGGGTCAACTGGCGATCGAACCCCGTGGTGTGCGAGCCCTCTGCGATAGCGCGGCGCTCGTCGTCGTGGCCCACCGATATGTCGAAGCTCGCTGGCAGCGCGTCGGTGGGTGGGTCGCCGCCGGTGATCAGGCGCGGGACCGCCTGCATGCGCACCCATTCGGCGATGTCGCGCAGCTCGTGCATCAGGACTGGCCACAGATCGGTGCCCGGCCGGTTGAGTCCGACCGTTGGGTGCAGCGTCAGTGGCACGATATCGCCGACCGGCGACTCGAAGACCACCTCGCCGATGTGCAGCGGCCGCTCGTCGCGCTGCGGCAGGTCGGCGAACGACTTCGGCAACTGGTCCTCTCGGTAGACCACGGGCAGCATGACCGCGGCGACCGCGGGCGTGCGGTGCTTGGCGTGGTTGGTGTACGACGCCAGCCGCGCCAGCGGGTGGTCGGCGGGCGACTTCACCCGCTGGAACGGCTGCAGCGACTCGATCGAGCACATCAGGTCGCCACTGGCCGACAGCGACGGCGGCCCCTTGCGGTCCCGCCTCTCCTTCCACTCGTCGAAGTCTGCGCGAGTGGATCTGGCTGGCATCTCCACGAGCTTGGCCACGCGTTCGCCCAACGCGCCGTCGCGGTGCACGATCTCGGCGAACAAGGTGTGCTCCAGGGCACCGCGCAGAGCCACCAGCGCGTCGGCCACCAGCATTGGCAGCTTCCTCGGGATCGGCGTCAGCGACGCCACGACGGCCCTATTGACGACTCCGTCGGACTCCTCGCGCAGTTCGAACAGGCCGTCGGACTCGGACTGGCACGCGAACAGCAGTTCACCGACCTGCCCGATGAGGTCGTCGGCGTGCGCGAGCGTCGCAGCAACGGGAAGGTGGTGGTCGGGGAGCCAGGCGAGGTTCGTGGTCACCGACGAAATTCTATGGCTTGGCATCGTGCGCCCCGTGTGCCACTGGGCGGTGTTCGCAAGCCGGTCATTGACCGTACGCCTCAACCTCCAGTGCGCCAGCAGATTCGACAAGTGTTCGTAAGACCCGTACGACGTTCGTCGCATTGGGGGTTCCTCTACCGTACACTTGCGGAATGAAGATCGGCTACGCCCGCGTCAGCACGGACCGCCAGGACCTCACCGCGCAGATCAATGAGTTGGTGTCCCTCGGCGTCGACGAGAAGAACATCTACGCCGACCCCGGCTTCACCGGGACCAATCGCCAGCGACCCGGCCTGGCACAGGCGCTCGCCGCCGCGAGCCACCCCGGCGCGGAGTTCGTCGTCACAAAGCTCGACCGGCTGGCCCGCTCGATCCGTGACGCGAAGGACATCGCCGACCAGCTCGTCGCCAATGGCGCCGTGCTCCAGATCGGACGCAGCGCCTACGACCCGGGCGACGCGATGGGCAAGATGATGTTCAACATCATGGCCACGTTCGCGGAGTTCGAGGCCGACCTCATCCGTCAGCGCACCAAGGAGGGCATGGCCGTGGCCAAGGCTCGGGGCCGGCTCAAGGGCAAGAAGCCCAAGCTGCCGCCGAACCAGGAGAAGCGTCTGGTCGAGCTGCACGCGTCCGGCGAGTACTCCATCACCGAGCTGGCCGCGGACTTCGGGATCAGTCGAGCCACCGTGCACCGAGCCGTGGAGCGGGCGAAGCAAGTTCGGGTGGTCGTCTCGTGATTGGTCCGCTCCTGGGCTTCCTCATCGGCCTGCTCACCATCCTGGTTGTCGGATTGGCGGGTCGGCGGCGGGACGCGGCGCTCCAGCTGATTGGCGCCCACCGCGAGCTCACGAGCGACCGGACGAACGGCGCCCGTGGACGGCTATATCGGATCAATGACGGAGAAGACCCTGCGCAGGTCTACGCGAACGAGGTGCCCGCGAGGCGCGGCAATCTGTCAGCCTTACAGATCGACGACTACTTCGTGCTTGTGTACGCGATTGAGGCCGCCGGCACCGCCGTGGAAGTCGCGTGCCAGCGACGCGGCCCCGACTGGTGGCAAACGGCAGCCCAACTCGTCCGGGGAGTACTACCAAAGGCGCGAGCTCAATCCCTTAGATGGCACGTCGGCGCGATCATGGAAACCGTTCTCAGGTGGCGCGAAACCGCGGTGCGGGGTGGCGAGCTCAAGGACTCCGGCGCCTTCGAGAGTCTGCGAGAACACTGCGTTAACCTCCGCCGCTACGCACTGCTGGAGAATGCGCTGGTCCCGTCGGAGTGGGCCACCGACCAGCCGAACCTGCCATCGTCAACGACTCAGAACCCGAGGCCTGGTAGCCCGGTCGGCACGCCCGCGAGGGAGACCTAAACCGAGGGCATTGACGCTGATATGAATGTCAGGTGGCAACTACCGGGCCCGGACTTCCCGACTTCATCGACGGTGCCGACGGCTATCGTGTCCTGCCTCCCGGCCGCCATCCCTGCTCCCTAGACGACTTCGCCGATCGCTTTGTGCACGCGCGCACCATCGATCGAGCGCGTCGTCAGTTGATACTCGACGACTTCCTGACCTATCGCGAACAGCAGGTCCGTTGCGGCCTCGCGATCATCAGCTACTGGATCGACGGCAGCTTCACCTCGGACAAGATCGACCCCGGCGACATCGACATAACCACCATCGTCGACGGACCGGCCAGTGCCCCAATCGAGGACTTCGACGACTGGCTCAATCCCAAGGACCGATGGAAGACCCTGCCGCACCCACACGTTGGTCGTACCCTTCTGGTAGACGGTTACGCAGTGGTCAAGGTCCCTGACAACCACCCGACCTGCGCCGAGTATCTCCGCACGCGCGGTTACTGGGACGATTGGTGGCAACGCTCTCGCGCGACCGGCGAGGTGGAGCGCAAAGGATTCGTGGAGGTGAGGTTCTGATGGGCATCACCGACCATGACCTGTTCGCGATGGAAGAACAGCTCGCAGCCATCTCTAGAGGCGGACGTGGCAGCGACGACTGGATGACCGCCGCCAACGCGGACTCCGCGGCGGCCCTGCACGATCTCGTCCGGGAGTCTCGCCTACGCAACCGTGAGGGAGTCATCGCCCGCTTCCACGAGGGCGAGGTCGTCGGACACACCGCGCCGGCCCACCAGATTCTGCGCGCCTCGTACGAGTTCAACGACGCTGTCATCGCGGTGGCCAACGACTCGCTGCCCAAGCCCTTCCCCTCGGTGAACGACGCGGCCCGCGAGAAGCTGGGCATGCTGATGCGACCGGTGCTGATCGGCTCGATCCAGATCGACCTCGTGTGCCCGGACCCCACAACGCACGAGGACGGCGAGCGCCCCGCCGAGACGCCTGATCAGACCATGATGGGCGAACTCGACGAACTCCAGACATCCACCGCGACAGCACTTTCCCGCGTGCTCGCGGTCCTGCGCGGATCGGCCGACATGCACGATCACGAGGCGTTCGCCGCGCGCGCCGACGCGATCGGACCCGTCGCCTGGGGCAAAATCGCCAAACTGTCGGCGCGGTGCGTCGATGGAGACTTCACTATCGACTTCCGATCCCGGACTACCACCGACTGGTTCTCGTTCTCGCCAGCGCAGGCATCGGCGCTGCGGACGTTCATCAGACAGCGCGAGTTGTCGACCATCAACGCGACCTACAGCGGAAAGTGGCGGACCGCCAGCAGCGTGAGGTCGGTCTTCGACCTCGACCTCGACGACGGAACACGCATCAGCGGCACCGTTCCGAAGGATCTGCGGGCAAGGTCGATCGCACTCATCGAACATCGCGTCACTGCCGTCATCGCCGAGACCTCTGCCGATGACGACGACACCCGGATCAAGCGAGTGCTCGTCGAGATCACTGAAGAAGGTGATTTGACCCCAGAGGGAAAGCAGCCTGACACGGCGGGCGGAGGGAACCGCTGACGCATGTGGCTGCATCTGGCACCACCGAATCGACCAGTCGACACTGCTTAATAGACGTTTCGGTAGACGTTTGGGTGAATGCCGTTCCGGACGCCCAGCGGCAGCGCGTGACAACCCTACGCGGTGACTGGCCCCTATCGCCGTTGATCTGCGGTCTGAATCAAGATGGCGACGACTCCGACAATGGTCACGAGGACGAGAGTTCTGACGGTGGACCGCGGCCCGGGCGGTCCTCTAGTCTTTCGTGCTCGGCGTGTACGTCACAGCCCGAACCCCTTGTCTTTACTCTTCTCTCGCGATCGCGCTTTCTGCCGCTCGGCACGGTCGGCGAGATTCTGCCGGGCCTGGCGTCCGGCCCGACGCGCCTGGCCGACGGTGACGTCATCGGGACGGCCCGGGCCGTGCGCGACATCGGTTTTCATCTGCTCCCACGCATTGGTGACCGCAGGTTTCCCGTCGGCACCGGTCACTCGATGCGGTGTGCCGTCCGCGTCGTAGGCGACCTTCGGGACCCGGTACCGCGTCAGCGCGACCCGCGCTTTCACGGTGTGTTCGTCGAGCACGCGCTCGGCGGCCTCCTCTGGAGTCAGGCCGGAGATCTCGCGCAGCTGCTCGGCGGCCGCTCGACGATCCTTGCGCGCCGCCTCCAGCTCGTCGGTGACCTCCTGACGCCCCTCGGCGTGACCTCGCTTGAAGCCTTCGACGCGAGCGGCAGTGACGAGGGCGGGCCTCTCGTCGCGCTCCCAGGCCGCCTGGCCGTGCTGCCGTCCGGCGGCCTCGGCTTCGGCGATCACCTGAGGGCGCATCGCAGCCCACTCAGTACGGACTCGTGCGGCCTCGTCTGCGCGGGCCTGACGACGGATCGTCGTCGCCTCATCCTTTGCCGACTGGATCGTCTCAGCGGCGCGGGCTTCGGCTCGGGTGACAGCGGCCTCGCGGGACTCCACCTCGTGTACACGAGATAGCAGGGCGGGGTCGACGTCGACGACGAGGGGCCCGGCGCCGGCGTCGACCGCGGCGGTGACCCGGTCGTCTGTGTCGCGGGTCAGCGTCACACCCTCACCGGCTTCGCCGGTGGCCAGGGCCTGCGCGGCCCTGCCTTCGTAGGTGCCGCCGGTCTGGCGGACGTGCGCGGCGTAGGAGTCCTCGCCCTGCTGCCACGGCGGCTTGCCGTCCTCGGTGAGGTAGACCGGTCGTGGCCGGTCCTGGGCGAGCGAGCTGGTCGGCACCACCAACGACCGCGCCGGGATCGCCAGCTCTTCGCCGCGCCTCAATGACTGTGCGTTGCGCTCGCACTGCTCGACCACCGCGGCGTACTTGTAATCGTCACCCACCCCCGAGCGGCCGCCCGCGCGGGCCGGCGGCGTGTCGAGCCACTTGTAGGAGACCCCGTCGCCATGGCCGCCGCGGCGCTTGACCTCCACGCCATCGGCGGCCAAGCGTGCGGTGTAGTCGTCCCAGTCGGTCGCCTGGGCACGAGCAATCCGCAGCCGCATTCGCAGTTCGTCGTAGTGAGACAATTTTCCCTCGGCCTGCCGAGCCAAGGTCTTGCGATCGCCGGTGCCCATGCCTGCGGTCCGCGCGTGCTCTCGGCACGACTGCATAAAAGCCTGGTTGTCGTACTGGAAGCGCTGCAGCACGACCTCGTCGGTCACCGCCCGCACGCGGTGAATGTTCTTCATCGCGGAAGAGAACGCGCGACCGGCGGGGTAGTGCGCGGTCGAGCTGTTGCCGTCGGCATCGCGCCACGTCAGCTCGACCGCTTCCTCGGCTACATTCGCGATCTGGCAGTGCGAATGCACCTTGCCCTTGACCCAGATCTTCTCGGCGGTCCCGGCCGCCTCCCACCGCCCGTTGTCGGCCTGTGTCACGATCTTGATCTGCCGGCCCGGGAAGGCCCGCGCCATCTGCTCACGGGCGAAATCGTGAGCCAGCCACACTTCGAACTCGCTGTCCGGGTCAAGCTCCTCGTGGGAGTGGCTGAGGATCACATGGTAGGTCTCCAGCTCGAGGCTCGTCTTGGCGAAGTCTTCGCGGACTCGGCCGACGTCCTCGAGAAAGGTCTCGGGCGTGCAGTCGCCGATGGTCGAGCAGTGCGCCACGCGCACGCTCGGCCCGCCAGGGTTGGACTGGTCGTGCGCCGCCGTCGCCGGGCTCAGGTAGAGGTCCAGGCCGTAGGCATTCTTGGTGGCCGAGATCACGGTGGAGACCATGCTCAGTCCTCGGTCTCGAACCGCGCGAGCACGCTCGCGTGCAGCGCCTCGATCGCGGCGCGGTTCTCGTCGAGCGCCTGGCGGGTGCGCTCCAGCTCGTCGGTGATGCTGCCCGGCAGCTCCCGGTACCTGTTGCAGAAAAGCGCCAGCTGGTTGAGATTGACGCCCTGCTTGGTCAGCTCGGATCTGGCCGCGCCGATCGCCGCGGCCAGATCCCGCAGCTCGCCCCGCAGGTTCTTGCGGAGCGCCCGCCGCACAGCGGTCTCCAGGCCGGCGACCTTGCGGCCGACATAGCTCTGCAATGCGCTCTCGACCACTGAGGTGACCGAGCGGCCCTCGGCATGCGCCCGCTTGTGGACGAGGCCGATCACGTCGTCCTCGATCCGCGCCGAGAGCATCGTGCGGCTTGCGCCCGTGCTCTTGCGGACCTTCGCCTCCCTCGCGTCGAAGCGCTTGTCGAGGCGTGCCGCCGTGCGGCACCAGCTCGCCGCCCGCTTCTCGGTCACACCGACCGCTGCCGCGATCGACGAGTACGGCTCGCCCGCGGCTCGCTGCCGCAGTGACTCCGTCACCGCGGACAGCTCCGGCGCCCGGCCCCGGGGGCCGGTCACCTCCGCGGTGACGGCGGTAGCCAGTTCTCCGAGATCGAGGGCCTGCGGCCTCGATCTCTGCGCGCTGTCCACCGCCGTCATGGGGCTACACTACGTCATCGTCAGGCGCTGTGCGCCAGACGATGACGCACTCGGCGAGCATCCACGCCGTCATACAGTCGGCGCTTCGCGCCTCCTGTATGCCGCCCTCGCTTCGCTCGGGGTCGCGTGGGCCCGCCAGGGGCCGCTGCGCGCCCCTGGACCCCAAGGCCGCCCCGAGTGCTGCGTACGGGGGCTACCCGGCCAGGAGCGGGCGGAGCCCTGATCGGCGGCCGACCCGGCCGCCAGCGCCGTCTCGGGTGGGGCCGATGTACCCCGCCCTGACGGACGGAAACGAATGCTCTGCCGCTGGCGCCGTACCCGACTCGCCTCCGTGGGGGTCAGGTGCGCCCCGCCGACAACCAGCACGGGCTGCCTCGCTGTGGTCGGGTGGGGCCGGCGATATTCTGTGGTGGTGAGCGGGCACCCGGAGACCGAGAAGGACGCGTGCGAGGACCGCGACGACCAGGCCGAAGCGAAGCGCCGAGTCTTGGACTCGTCTGAGCGGGTGGCGTCGTGGTCGGCAGAACTCAACCGGCGCTTGTCGGACACTTGAGGGACAGCACTGACGTCCCTTGAGTGAGGGTGTTAGCGGCGCTATCAGTCGATAGACCGCAGTGACGCCCCTTTGGAGCCAGTGCTACCGGCTCTCGCGCGCACAGAATCGCGCGGGACGAGTGCAGGTGCACGTTAGGGACGGTAGTACTGACACTTACCTGACCGCACTATTCCCGTTAAGCCTCCGCGGAGGCACCGCGCGTTGCGACTTCGCGGAGCCAGTCCGGGACATCGCGGCCGTCATACTCGCGGATCTCGATGGCGGCGCGGGCCGCGGCAGCGGCGACTCGAGGGCGTGGCCTGCGCTGCAC
Source organism: Gordonia aquimaris (assembly GCF_026262595.1). Classification (NCBI taxonomy): domain Bacteria; kingdom Bacillati; phylum Actinomycetota; class Actinomycetes; order Mycobacteriales; family Gordoniaceae; genus Gordonia; species Gordonia aquimaris. The sequence continues at coordinate 179,013 of NZ_JAPKFM010000006.1, forward strand.
GAGGTTTTCGTCGGTGTTGGTCATCCTTGGCCCTCCTTGAATGCCTCCGGTTTCAGTGTCCTCCGTCCCGCTGACGCGCACCAGCTCTACAGTTTTCTCGCGGAGACAACGCCGGCAAGGTGTTCGCACTCCGCTCCGCGACGTCTGCTGCCGACGATCTGGTCGAATCAGTAGCTTTATCCAAAACTGCTGCATTGCAGGAGGGCGCATCATGAATGAACCTCAGCGCAACATCAAAGGACTGCACTGGCTTTCCACCGACCAGAAGCTGACCGTCAGGCGCCCGGCGACGGAGCCTTCCGAGAAGAAGCAAACCAACAAGGCCGTCACGATCTATATCTCACCGGAGGTCTACACGAAGGCACGCCTCACCTATCACGCCACACGTTCAGCTGAGGACGACCGCACCTGGTCCCATTTCGTAGAGAAGGCGATTGCGGACGAGGTCGCCCGGCGAGAGCAGCGACACAACGGAGGCGACCCGTTCGGCGGCGTCGACACACCACTATCGCCTGGCCGACCGCTGGCCGACTGACCATGATATTGATGCCAGCGTAGGCTCTTCTTAGCTTAGCGAAGCCACGGACTCGCTCGTTCCGCTAGCCGACCGGGTGTGAGCCCTTCTATTCCGGAAGTATGCCGGCGTCGCGGAGTGACGCCAGATCGTGGCTCTCTGTCGCCCGCGAAAGGCCTGTCTCCGCCATGATCTCGGTGCGCGCGGGCACCGTCCCAAATTCGTCGAACTGCTGACCGATGAGCGCCTGAATTCGCGCGCGGTTGGTCTGGCCTTGCGCCCGCTTCCTGCGGTGCTTCTCGCGCCCTCGCGACTGGACACCTCGTCGTCGCTGTGCCGGGCGAGTGCTCGGTGGGTTGTGGGTTGGGTCGGCGGAGGGCGTTGGGGTGTGGACTTCCGAACACGTTCCGAATATGCTGGCTGCATGACCACCACAGCGTTCCGTACCACGACGCGTCGCTCCTCGGACTTGAGCAAGCACCCCGCCGAGGTCTTCGCTGAGGCTGAAGACCACCCGGTTACGGTCACTCGGCGCGACGGCGAGGACCTCGTGCTGATGTCTCGGCGTGAAGCCGAGGGACGCAACCGCATGCTGGAGTTCGCGGCACAGCTGATTGGCGTGGCAGTAGATGACGACGGGCCCCTCGCCGAGCGGATGTCCAAGCCATTCCCGTGGATGCTCGCGCTCTCCGAGCAGGATCGGGAGACCTGCGCGCAGAACCTTGTGGACGCCGCGCGTGCCTCCTTCTCCACTGACCAGCCGCACCGCGTACTCGCAGAGGTGAATGCTTGGCGTGAGACCGCAACCGCTCTCGCGGCTGGCCTCGGCGGGGATGATGTCGAATGGCTCGATGACGACAGCGACGCCGCAGTCGTCGAGCGTCCGTAGTCGTGGCGAGGCAAGACGACACCGTCCCTCGACCGACGAAGAGGTCCGAGTATGCGATCCGGTACGCGTCGGCCGGCGCCGAGAAAGGGTGGAGGGACCTTGCGGCGACGATTCGCGGCCCACTCGCTGACACCTGGGACTTCCTCACACGCACGCCGACACGGGAGACTCCGACGAACTACCCGCTGCGCGGAGATCTCGCACGAGTGACCCGTAACGGACAGACCCACAACCGCTGGCAGAACAAGCCGACAATCAAGGGCGACGCTCGCATCTGGTTCTACGTGGAAGGACGCACAGTATTCCTGGAGCAGGTGCATACCAGTCATCCGAATGAGACAAAGTAGCTCCCGGCGCGACACTGGGTGGCCGCCGAGACCAAGAACCCGCAGCTGGGTAGCAGATGGTAGAGGCGCCTGTGACATTCGCCGATGAGCAGCATCGCCTCGTATGCCTGGTAGCGGGTCTCAGAGAACCCTGGCCGGCGTTGTCCTGAAGAGATCTATCGTCCCCGCTGTCCGAGTCGTCATACACCGCATTGGATGCTTCTGCACGGTCATCCGCGCGATTCGGATCGGAATCCGATTCACGGTGCTCGTACGCGGGGGTCGGGGAGCAGATTGACGAAATCCGGCGCTAAGGGGCAATCGCCGAGCGACCTTGCGCTGTAGGTGATTTCATGTCGTCGTGACTGATGAGGGCGGCTATGGCCGGTTCGGTGCGTTGTCTCGGCAGGAGCTGGAGCGTTACTGCTACTTGGATGACGAGGACCGGCGGCTGATCGCTGCGCGGCGGCGCGACTACAACCGTCTGGGGTTCGCGGTGCAGGTGGTGACGGTGCGTCACCTGGGAATGTTCCTGGCTGATCCGCTGGATGTCCCGCCCGCGTTGATCGAGTATCTGGCCGAGCAGTTGGAGATCTCCGATCCGTCGATGGTGAAGCGGTACACCGATCGGGAGAAGACCAAGCTCGAACACGCCTGGGAAATCCAGCAGGTGTACGGACTCAAGCCGTTCGGCGAGATGGAGTCGGAGCTCACGTCGTGGATCGTCGACCAGGCGTGGATGACCGGCGACGGACCGAAGGCGATCTTCGGCGACGCAGTGACATGGCTGCGGAAGCGTCAGGCGCTGCTGCCGGGGATCACCACGTTGGAGCGGCTGATCGGCGACGGCCGCAACGCGGCGGACGCCCGGTTGTGGCGCCAGCTCGGCGAGCAGCTGACCTCGGAGTCCGCGTCTGCCTTGTTGCGGCTGCTGGAGGTTCCTGCGGAGGGCGGGCAGAAGGTCAGCGAGCTGGAGCGGCTGCGCAAGGGCGTGTTCAAGGCGTCGTCGAAGGGGATGCTCGCGGCGCTGCGCAGGGTTGTCGACCTGCAAGCGGTCGGGGTGGACAGCATCGACGTGAGGGCGATCCCGCCGCGTCGGTTGACGGGGTTGGCGACCTACGGGTTGGCGAGCAAGGCCGCCGCGCTGCGGCGGCTGCCCACGCGTGAGCAGCGCTTGGCGGTGCTGGCCGCGACGGTCGTTGTGTTGAGCGCGCGGGCGGTCGACGACGTGTTGGAGACCTTCGACATGTTGATGACGACGAAGCTTCTGTCCAAGGCCGAGCGGGAGTCTCGCGAGGAGAAGCTGCGTCGCTATCCGAGGGTGTCACGCAACGCAGGCAAGCTCGCGGCAGCGGTGAAGGTGCTGCTGGAGATGGTCGAGGTCAACCAGGACGTCGGGCTGGGCGTGGTGTTGGACATGATCGAGAAGACCGTCACCCGGGCCGAGTTGCGGCACGCGGTCCAGGCGGTCGACGAGCTGGTGCCCGCCGACGACGCGGAGCTGGATGGGCAGCGGTTGATCGAGTTGGCCGGCAAGTTCGCCACGGTCCGCCCGTTCCTGCCGATGCTGATGGACACGATCGAGTTCGGCGCGACCAGTGACGGCGCCGCCGTCCTGGCGGCAATGAAGACCCTCGCCGAGCTGCTGACATCCAGGTCGTCGGGCAAGATCCCGGCAAACCTGCTGGACGCCCGCAAGGTCGACCACGACCTGATCGTCGGCGCGTGGAAGCGCTTGATCTACACGCCGGGCCGACCGGAGGGCACCGTCGACCGGAACTCCTACACGATCTGCGTGTTGGAACAGTTCCACCGACACCTCAAGCACCGCAGCATCTTCGCGGTGCGTTCGTCGCGGTGGCGCGACCCGCGGGCGCACCTGCTGGCAGGCGAAGCCTGGGAGGCTGCGCGTGACGCCGGCATGAACGCGCTGGGCCTGCCCGCCGCGCCGACGCAGCTGCTGACCGATCACGCGACGGCGTTGGAGACCGCTTATCGGGAGTTGGCCGCACGGCTGGGCGAGGACACCCCAGCCAGCATCGACGCCGACGGCAAACTGCACGTCGCCGCGCTGGACGCCAAGGCCGAGCCCGCGTCGCTGGTCGACCTGCGCCGCCGGGTGGAGGCGATGATCCCGCGTGTGGACCTGCCGGAACTGGTCACGGAGGTGATGAGCTGGCATCCCGGTTTCACCGAGGCGTTCACCCACACCTCGGGCAACGAGGCCCGCGTCGCCGACCTCGGCTTGTCGGTGGCGGCCGTGCTCTGTTCCTATGCGTTGAACGTCGGGTTCAAACCGGTGACAACGCCTGGTGTCGACGCCCTGACCAGGGATCGGCTGCTGCACGTCGACCAGTGCTACGTGCGGGCCGAGACCATCGAGGCGGCCAACGCCGTGCTGGTCGACGCCCAGGCCGACATCCCCCTGGCCCAAGCGTGGGGCGGCGGGCTGGTCGCCTCGGTGGACGGGATGCGGTTCGTGGTGCCCGTGCGCACCCATAACGCCCGCCCGAACCCGAAGTACTTCGGCCGGAAACTGGGCATCACCTGGTTGAACATGCTCAACGACCAGTCCGCCGGGCTGGCAGGCAAGGTGCTGCGCGGAACACCTCGCGATTCGCTGCACACCATCGACGTGATCGTGTCCCAGCACGGCGGGCGGATTCCGGAGGTCATCATCACCGACACCGGGTCGTATTCCGACATCGTGTTCGGACTGCTGCATCTGATCGGCCGCCAGTACCGGCCGCAGCTGGCGAACCTGCCCGATCAGCGGTTGTGGCGCATCGACGCCCGAGCCGACTACGGGCCGCTGGACAAGGCGGCGCGCGGGGTGATCGACACCGCCAAGATCGCCGCGCACTGGGAGGACATGTGCCGGATCGCGGTGTCGATCCACTCCGGTGAGGTGTCGGCGCACGAGGTCACCAGGATGATCTCCCGCGACGGGCAGCCGACCGCGTTGGGCCAGGCCATCGCCCATTTCGGGCGGATCTTCAAGACCCTGCACATCCTGCGCCTGGCCGACGACGAACCTTACCGGCGCGAGGGCAAGGCCCAGTCCAATCTCGTCGAGGGTCGTCACGACCTGGCGCGCACGATCTATCACGGCCGCAAGGGCGAGATGACCCGCGCCTACTACGAGGGCATGGAAGACCAGCTCTCGGCGCTGGGATTGGTGCTCAATTGCGTCGTCGTGTGGAACACCGTCTACGAGAACCGCGCCCTCGCCGCGCTGCGAGCCGGCGGATACCCGGTGCTCGACACCGATGTCGAGCGATTGTCGGCGTTCGTGCGCGCCCACATCGGCATCGACGGGCACTACAGCTTCCACCTGCCCGACCCCAGCGGAGTTCACCGACCGCTACGCGACCCGGACGCCGACGACGACGAGTAGCGCGAGTCGAAGGGTGGCGGATGACCGCTCAGGACCTGACGACGCATGTCGGCGGAAGTCTCTCCTGAGCCGCGAAACAGGCCACGGCCTGCACCTCTACCTCCGACCTGACCCAACAAACTACCGCTAGATTACGGTCACGGAGAGCGTCAGTTTGTCGCTGTGCGGCACGCCCGTCCGGTCGAGGAAGTCACACATGTCATCGATCATCGGCTGCATGAGCAGCTGCCCCAGCTGACGAACCATCAGCCCGATGACCTGTGAGGACTCGGATCGCCGTGTCGAGGTCTTGCCCGAATAGCGGAGTTTGGAGATCTCTCTGCGACTCAGGTCGGTCAGCCGCTCGAGTAACTCGCTCTTTCCCTGCGGATCGAGCACAGCGCGCCGGATGTAGTTCACCACCGTCGGATGCGTCGCGAGCATGTGCCGCACCGCCTCGTCTCGAGCGGCGGCGACCTGCGCTGGGGCGCCCTCGTCCGGCACAGAGGCGATCGCCAGAGCGTAATAGTCGACGACCAGTTGCTCGACGGCGACGCGTAGCCCGTCCTTGGTCTTGAAGTGGTGCTGCACCAATCCCACGGCGACCCCGGCGGCGGCGGCGACGGCGCGCATCGAGACGCGATCCTCGCCGCGCTCGGCGTAGAGGTCGAGCGCGGCGTTGCGAATGCGGGCCTTCGCGGTGAGGTCCTCGTCACTGGCGCGGGGGTCGGTCACAGAAATTGCCTCCTATCAGCGAAAAAAGCATACACCCTTGACATTAGACAGTACATGCGCATTAATGGCTATACATCCGTATAGTCAAAAAGGGGTTGATGATGTCGCAGTCGAGTTCGCTGCAGGGCGTGCAGGTGGTGTCGCTCGCGATCAATCTGCCGGGCCCGCTCGCCGCCGCGCGGCTACGGGCGCTGGGCGCCACCGTCACCAAGATCGAACCGCCGGCCGGCGACCCGCTGCGGGCCGTGGCGCCGACGTGGTACGACGAGCTCACTGTGGGCCAGCGGGTCGTGACCCTCGACCTCAAGGACCCCGCTGATCGGGCGGTGGCGGCGCGCGAGCTGTCGCGTGCCGACCTGATGCTCACCGCCATGCGCCCCTCGGCGCTGGTCAAGCTCGGCCTGGACGAGTTGACCGCGGCGAATCCGCACCTGTCGCATATCGAGATCGTCGGGCACGACGGGATCGCGGCGGAGCAGCCCGGCCATGACCTGACGTACCAGGCCCTGCACGGCACTCTCCAGCCGCCGACGATGCCGACCGTCCCGGTGGCCGACCTGCTCGGCGCCGAGCGCGCCGTGTCCGCGGCCCTGCTCGCCCTGCGCGTGGCCGCGGAGTCCGGCGTGGGACACCGCGAGCGGGTCGTCCTCGAACAGGCGGCCGCCGACGCCGGCGCCGCAGTTCGGCACGGTCTGATGGGAGCGGGCGCGCCGCTCGGCGGGGCGCATCCCGGTTACCGGATCTACTCCAGCTCCGACGGCCACGTCGCGCTGGCCGCGCTCGAGCCGCACTTCTGGGAGCGCGCCCGCGCCGGTCTCGGTGTCGAGGGCACCCAGGAGGAGCTCGAGCAGACGTTTCTTTCCAAGCCGACGCGCGAATGGGAGGAGGTCGCGAAGCGCCTCGACATTCCCCTGATCGGAATCCGCGATTCGGCACCCCGTAATTCAGCACAAGGAGCTTTGTCATGAGTGTTCGCGAGGCCGTTATCGTCGGCGCGGTCCGGACCCCGGTCGGCCGTCGCGGAGGGATCCTCAGCGCATGGCATCCGGTGGACCTGCTCGGGCAGACGCTGCGGGAGCTTGTGGCCCGCGCCGGCGTCGACCCCGCCGCGATCGAGGACGTCATCACCGGCTGCGTCATCCAGCACGATGTCCAGTCGGGCAATCTCGGCCGCCACGCGGTGCTCGCCGCCGGGCTGCCCGAGTCGGTCCCCGCGGTGACGATCGACCGCCAGTGCGGTTCAGGGCAGCAGGCGGTCAGCTTCGCCGCCCAGGCGGTGATGGCGGGTTCCCACGACCTGGTGATCGCCTGCGGCGTCGAGTCGATGTCACGGGTGCCGATGCCTCCGGCGTTCCTGCCCGGCGCGCCGCTCGGCCCGCAGTACAGCCCGCGCGAACTCGACCGCTACGACGGTGGGCTGATGGCGCAGGGCCCGTCGTCGGAGCTGATGAACGAGAGGTTCGACCTGAGCCGAGCGGCGTTGGACGCGTTCAGCGCTCGCAGCCACGAGCGGGCGCACGCCGCGACGCGGGCCGGGAAGTTCCGCGACCAGATGGTGCCGATCACCGCCGACCCCGACGACCCGACCGGTCCGGTCATCGACTCGGACGAGGGCATCCGCGAGCACATCGACCCCGCCAAGATGGCGAGCCTGAAAGCCGTGTTCGGCGCCGACGGGCGGACCACGGCGGCCAACTCCTCGCAGATCAGCGACGGCGCGGCCGCGCTGCTGATCGCCGACCGCGAGTACGCCGAGCGCAACGGCCTCATCCCACGCGCCCGGTTCCGCGCGCTGTCGGTCGCCGCCGCCGACCCGATCATCCAGTTCACCGCGATCCTCGACGCCGCCCACAAGGCGCTCGGCCGAAGCGGGTTGGCCGTCGAGGAGATCGACCTGTTCGAGGTCAACGAGGCCTTCGCCGGTGTGCCGCTGATCTTCCAACGGGAATTCGGCGTCCCGGACGACAAGCTGAACGTCAACGGCGGCTCCGTCGCCCTCGGCCACCCGCTGGGCTCGACCGGAGCCCGGATGCTCACCGACCTGCTCTGCGAACTCGAACGCTCCGGCAAGAGGTTCGGCTTGCAGACCGTCTGCGAGGCCACCGGCACCGCGAACGCCACCATCATCGAACGCATCTGAGGACGTCATGAGCCACGAGATCGTGAGGGGCCTGCCCTCCACCCACGGCGACCACTATCAACTCAACACCACCACCATCATCCGGCACGCCGCGCGCACCTATCCCGAGCAGGAGATCGTGTACCGCACCGCGGACGGCGGCTGGGACCGGTACACCTACGCCGATGCCTACGCGCGAATCCAACGAAGTGCCAATGCACTTCGCTCGATCGGCGTCGGGCCGGGCGATGTGGTCGGGATCCTCGACTGGAACAGCAAGCGGCACTACGAGCTGTACTGGGCGATTCCCGGCCTCGCTGCCGTGATGTTGCAGATGAACCTGCGTTTGGCGCCAGAGGATCTCGCTTACGTCACCGGACACAGTGATGCATCGGTGGTCCTCATCGACGAGTCGCTGCTTCCGGTTGCCGAGGCGCTGGCACCGCATACGCCGAACGTGAAGACGTGGGTGGTGATGACCGATAAGCCGCTGGCCGACATCACCACCACGCTCCCGCACGCGGTGCACTGGGAGGACCTGCTCGCGGACGCCGGCCCGGAGATCGACTGGCCGGTCATCGACGAAACCTCCTCCTACAGCGCGTGTTACACCACCGGCACCACCGGCAGGCCCAAGGGCATCTACTACTCGCATCGCGGCATCTACCTGCACACCCTCGCCGAGGTCGCCGGACTCGGGATGAGCAGCGACGATGCCGTCATGCTCATCACGCCGATGTTCCACGGCCAGGGCTGGGGCCTACCCCAGGCGGCCGCCTACAGTGCCGCAAAAATCGTGCTGCCCGGTCGCTACATCGCCGAGGACACATCCGTCCTCGTGGACGCGATGATCGCGGAGCAAGTCACCGTCGCAAACGGTGCGCCGGCGATCTTCCAGCCCATGATGAACTACATCAAGACGCTTGCGGTCGCACCGGACTTCTCCCGCGCGCGGCTGCTGTCCGGTGCCACCGAGCCGCCGCTGTCGCTGATGCGCGACTTCCACGACATCACTGGAGCCGACGTCATCCACGCCTACGGCGCCACCGAGACCACCCCTCTGGTCGCGGTGAACCGGGGACTGAAGCCCTCGCTGCGCGGTGTGATCTCGGACGAGGAGAAGTGGGATCTCAAGCGTAAGCAGGGTTTGCCGGTCAACGGCATCGACATCCGGATCGTCGACGCGGAAGGCAACGATCTCCCGCACGACGGCACGAGTCAGGGTGAAGTGCTGCTGCGCGGACCGTGGATCATCGAGCGCTATCACAAGCTCGACGACGACGCCGACAAGTTCCTCGACGGGTATTGGCGTAGCGGCGATGTCGGGACCATCGACCCGAATGGTTACTTGAAGATCACCGACCGGATCAAGGACGTGGTCAAGTCGGGTGGCGAATGGATTTCCTCCATCGACATGGAGAACGCACTCGTTGCCCATCCGAAGATCGCCGAGGCGGCCGTCATCGGCGTCCCGCACCCGAAGTGGCAGGAGCGTCCAGTAGCACTCGTCGTGACGACCGACGGGCAGGAACTTCCACTGTCGGAGATCCACGAATTGCTCGCCGATGCATTCGCCAAATGGCAATTGCCCGAGACCGTCCTGTATCTGGACCAGCTGCCCCGCACCAGCGTCGGCAAGCTCGACAAGAAGGCCATGCGCGCCGCGCACACCAACGTCTACGAGGACGTCCGATGAACCCCGACAACGCCCCGCTACGCACGGCCCGCTACAGCCACCTCCTGATCCTGGAGATCAACCGGCCCAAGGCTCGCAACAGTCTGAACGAGGCGGTGCTCACCGCCTTGAACACCGAGCTCGTCGCGGCTCGGCACGACGACGAGATCCGTGCCATCGTGCTCACCGGCGCCGGCGGGATCTTCTGCGCCGGAGCCGACATCACCAATTTCGACGCCATTCGCGACCAGTCGCTGCTCGGCGATCGAGCCGCGCTGGGCGGCACCATCTGGGCCGACCTGGGCCGATTCCCGAAGCCGGTCCTCGCTGCGGTCGAGGGCCTCGCACTCGGCGGCGGCTGCGAGTTGGCGCTTGCCTGCGACATCGTCATCGCCGGCGAATCCGCCAAGTTCGGTGTCCCGGAGGTGAAGCTCGGCGTGATCCCGGGCGGCGGCGGAACCCAGCGCCTGATTCAGGCCGTCGGCAAGTCCAAGGCGATGGCCCTACTGCTCACCGGCGACTTCCTGTCCGCACAGCGGGCGTGCGCGGCCGGCATCGTCGCCGAGACCGTCCCGGACGGCACCGCCCTCGAAGCGGCGGTCGCCATGGCGCAGCGGATCGCCGCCAACTCACCGCTCGCGGTGGCGCTGGCCAAGGATGCCGCCCTCCAGGCCCTGGAAACCTCTCTGGCGCAAGGACTCGAGCACGAGAAGCGCAACTTTCACGTTGCCATCCATTCCGCCGACAGCCGCGAGGGCCAGGCCGCGTTCCTCGCCAAGCGCGCCCCCGAATTCACCGGAAAGTAGGACCGATCATGAGCGAGCTGTTCCCCGATTACCGCTCCCCGTGGGAGACCGACGATCAGGCGCTGCTGCGTAAGCACGCCGCCGAGTTCTTCCGCAAGGAAGCCACCCCGAACCAGGACCGTTGGGCCGCGCAGCACCAGGTCGACCGCGAGTTCTGGACCAAGGCCGGCGCCGCGGGACTGCTGTGCCTCGACATCGCCGAAGAATACGGCGGCGGGGGCGGCAACTTCGGCCACGAGGCGATCGTGCAGCAGGAGATCGCCTACGCCCACGACACCGCGTTCGGCTTCGCCGTGCACTCGACGATCGTCGCGCACTACATCGCCGCCTATGCCACCGAGGACCAGAAGAAGCGCTGGCTATCGAAATGTGCGAGCGGTGAGAGCGTCCTCGCCATTGCGATGACCGAACCCGGCACCGGCTCGGACCTGCAGGCCGTACGGACCACCGCGGTTCGCGACGGCGGCCACTACGTGATCAACGGCTCGAAGACGTTCATCTCGAACGCGTCGCACTGCGACCTGCTCGTCATCGTCGCCAAAACGGACCCGAGCCAAGGTTCCAAGGGTATCTCGCTGCTCGTCGCGGAGACGGAGAATCTTCCGGGGTTCGAGCGTGGGCGGGTGCTGGACAAGATCGGCCAGCACGGCCAGGACACCCGCGAGTTGTCGTTCACCGACATGCGGGTGCCGGCAGCGAATCTGCTCGGCGGCGTCGAGGGGCAGGGCTTCTACCAGCTGATGGGTCAGCTGCAGCGTGAGCGGCTGATCCTCGGTGTCGGCGGTGTCGCGGTGGCCGAGGCCGCGGTGGCGGAGAGCATCAGGTACGCCAAGGAACGTCACGCCTTCGGCAAGCCGATCCTGAACTTCCAGAACACGAAGTTCGTACTCGCCGAGTGCAAGACCGACGTGCTGGCCGGCAAGACCCTGATGGACCACTGCATCCAGCGTCACCTCGACGGCACCCTCGACGCGGCGACCGCGTCGATGGCCAAGCTGTGGGGCAGCGACAAGCAGTGCGAGATCGTCGACCGCTGCCTGCAGGTCTTCGGTGGCTACGGCTACATGATGGAGTACCCGATCGCGCAGATGTACGCCGCTTCCCGCGTGCAGAAGATCTACGGCGGCACCAACGAGATCATGAAGGAACTCATCGGCCGCGCCTTATGAGGTTGACCTTCGCGCAGTGACACCACTGCGTCAGTCACACCTCACTTTGTCAAAAACCCGATGTTCTCAACCTATTTCGTCAGGAGTATTCATGCATATCACCGGAACCAACGCACTCGTCACCGGCGGAGCCTCGGGCCTCGGACTGGCCACCGTCACCGCCCTCGCCAAGTCGGGCGCCCGGGTAATCGCCGTCGACCTGCCCACCGCGAACACGGATGCGCTGGCTGCTCTCGGCGACACCGTGGAATTCGCTCCGGCGGATGTCACCGACGAGGCCGCGGTCACCGAGGCGGTCGAGCGCGCCAACGCGGAGTCCTCACTGCGAATCACCGTGAACTGCGCCGGCATCGGCAACGCCGTCAAGACCGTCGGTAAGAACGGACCGTTCCCGCTGGCCGAATTCGAGAAGATCGTCAAGGTCAACCTGACCGGAACCTTCAACGTCATCCGCCTCGCCGCGCACGCGATGTCGCAGAACGAGCCCGTCGACGGCGAGCGCGGCGTGATCGTCAACACCGCCTCGGTCGCGGCCTTCGACGGGCAGATCGGACAGGCCGCGTACTCGGCATCGAAGGGCGGGATCGTCGGCGCCACCCTGCCGATCGCCCGCGACCTGGCGTCGCTGCTGATCCGGGTGAACACCATCGCGCCCGGCCTGTTCAAGACCCCGCTGCTGGGCACGCTGCCCGAGGCGGCTCAGATTTCGCTGGGACAGCAGGTGCCGCACCCGAACCGGCTCGGCGACCCCGCCGAGTACGCGCAGCTGGTCGAGGCGATCGTGACCAACCCGATGCTCAACGGCGAAACCATCCGCCTCGACGGCGCGATCCGCATGGCGCCGCGGTGAAACCCGTCGGCGTGCAGGTGGGATCGCACCATGAGCACACACGCCTTGTATACGCCGAGGACCTGGGCATCGGCCAGCGTTTCGACTTGGGCTCACACACGGTGACCGAGGCCGAACTCGTCGACTTCGCCACCCACTGGGATCCCCAGTGGTTTCACATCGACCGGGCGGCGGCGCAGGACGGCCAGTTCGGTGGCCTGATCGCCAGTGGAATCCACACGTTGGCGATCCTGCAACGGCTGACATTCGACGCAGTGGGGCACAGCTGGGCGGCCATTGCCGGGCGCGGCATCCGAGATCTGCGGTTCCGCCGTCCCGTGCGTCCAGGAGACGTGCTGACCGGCACCGTCGTCATCGACGACATCCAGTTCGACGACCGGGCACGCGCCCTCGTCACCACCGAGAGCACCGTGGTCGACAGCGAAGGCCGCGTCGTGCTGACCGTCCTGCTCGACGCCTACCTGCACTCGCGCACACGTCAACCATCGACCACCTGAGACGACGATTCGGAGACATCAATGCCAGAGGCATACATCATCGACGCGGCACGCACCCCGGTAGGCCGCCGCCGCGGCGCACTGGCCGCCGCACACCCGGTCGACCTCGCGGCCCATGTGATCGGCGCACTCGTCGAACGCAACGGTGTCGACCCCGCGTCGGTCGACGACGTGATCCTCGGCTGCCTGGACAACATCGGTCCGCAGGCGGGCGATATCGCCCGCACCGCGGCCCTCGCTGCGGGCCTGCCCGAGACAGTGCCCGGCGTGACCATCGACCGCCAGTGCGGATCCTCGCAACAGGCTGTACATTTCGCCGCGCAGGCCGTGATGAGCGGCACCGCCGACCTCATCGTCGCGGGCGGGGTGCAGAACATGAGCCAGATCCCACTGATGTCGTCGGTCACCGCGGGCGAGGCGTTCGGCGTGCGCGACCCCTACTCGGGCTCGACGAGGTGGCGGGCCCGCTACGGGGACGAGACGATCTCGCAGTTCCGCGGCGCCGAGATGATCGCCGAAAAGTGGGGAATCGACCGGGAGGCGATGGAGCAGTACGCCCTGGAAAGCCACCGCCGGGCGCTGCAGGCGATCGCCGGCGGACGCTTCGCCGCCGAGATCCTCCCCTACCAGCAGATGACGACCGACGAAGGACCGCGCGCCGACACCACACCGGAGAAGATGGCCGCCCTGCCGAGCCTCACGCCGGGGGGGCGCTTGAGCGCCGCGGTCGCCAGCCAGATCTCCGACGGCGCCTCGGGCATGCTCATCGCCTCCGCCGAGGCGGTACGCCGCCACGACCTGGCTCCGCGGGCCCGGATCCATCACCTGACCGTGCTCGGCGCCGATCCGGTCATGATGCTCGCCGCACCGATCCCCGCCACCGAACGGGCACTCGAGCGGACCGGCATGCGCATCGACGACTTCGACGTGTTCGAGGTCAACGAGGCGTTCGCCCCGGTCGTGATGGCGTGGTTGCAGGAGACCGGCGCCGACCCGGAGCGGGTGAACCCCAACGGCGGCGCCATCGCTCTCGGCCACCCGATCGGCGCCACCGGCACCCGGCTGATGACCACCATGCTGCACGAACTCGAACGCTCCGGCGGACGCTACGGGTTGCAGACCATGTGCGAGGGCGGCGGACAAGCCAACGTCACCATCATCGAGCGGCTCGGCTGATCCGATGACCCCGACCGCTATCCGGACCGTCCGCACCGGCCGCCTGCTTCACATCACGATCGACCGGCCCGGCCGCATGAACGCCCTCGGCGTCGACGACCTGGTCGCACTCGACACCGCGATCAGCGGGGCGGAAGCGACCGGTGCCCGCGCGATCGTGCTCACCGGCGCGGGAAGAGCCTTCTGCACGGGAGCGGATCTGACCGCGGTGACGGGCGAGGAACCCGAGGTGGTGATGGACGCCGCGAACCGGGTGATCCGCGGCATCGTCTCCGCGCCGGTCCCCGTCATCGCCGCCGTCAACGGCCCCGCGGTCGGGTACGGAGTGGCGCTCGCCTGCGCCGCAGACCTCACCTACGCCGCCGAAAGCGCGTATTTCCTGTTGTCGTTCACCAGCATCGGGCTGATGCCCGACGGCGGCGCGACCGCGCTCGTCGCCGCGGCGATCGGCCGGGCGCGGGCTACAGAATTAGCGCTGCTCGGGCAGCGGCTTTCCGCCACCGACGCCGCCCAGACCGGCTTGGTGGCCCGGATCCTGCCGGATGACCAGCTCGCGGCCCATGTCGAGGCCGTCGCCGGCACGCTGGGAGCCGGGCCGCGGCGCGCCCTCGAACTGACCAGACGGGCGCTCGCCGCGTCCACCCTGGGCCACCTCGACCACGCCCTCGAGCGTGAACGAGCCGGACAGATCGAACTCATCGGCACACCGGATTTCGCCGAGGGCGCCGACGCCGTCCTCACCAAACGTCCCCCCACATTTGCTTAGCAGACCACCCGCCGATCATAGGAGAATCATGGCAACCCTTGGTGGACAACTGACATTGAACGCACGCCGCCACCCGGACCGGCCCGCGCTGATCTTCGAGGGCGTCGAGCGCAGCTACGGGCAGCTCGACCGGGAAATCAACCAGTACGCCAACGCGCTGCTGTCCCTCGGCGTGCAGAAGGGCGACCGCGTGGCGGTGCTGTCGCCGAACTCCGACCGCTTCCTCCTCGCGCTGTACGGCGCGTTCAAGGTCGGCGCGATCGTCTCCCCGTTCAACCCGCGGTCCACGGCCCGGGAGCTGGCGTATCTGCTCGAGGACTCCGGCGCGTCGGTGCTGCTGTTCGGTGGGGACACCGTCGCGGCGGTGCGGGACCTGGCCAAGCTGGAGCAGGCGCCCGCTGCCCCGGCGCTTTCGCTGGACGGCGCGGACGGCTTCGACGATTTCGTCCAGCTGGCGTCCTCCATGCCGGACAGCGACCCACAGGTCGAGGTGCGCGAGGACGACGACTGCATGATCATCTACACCTCCGGCACCACCGGGAAACCGAAGGGTGCGCTGTTCGATCACCACCGGCTGCTGTGGGTCGGCCACGCGGTGTCCTCGCTCGGCGTCAACTCCTTCGACCGGAACCTGCACGTGGCACCGATGTACCACTGCGCCGAACTGGTGCTGTTCGTGCTCAGCGGCTTCTCGATGGGCACCACCCACGTCGTGTTGCCGGCATTCGAGCCCGCCGCCGTCCTCGACGCCCTCGAGCGATACCGGATCACCGTCTTCCTCGGTGTTCCCACCATGTATCAGATGATGTTGACGGTCCCCGACCTCGAGCGGCGCGACCTCTCGCACTGGCGGCTCGGCTTCTTCGGGGCGGCACCGATGCCGCCGACTGCGGTCGCGAAACTCGTGACGACCTTCCCGGACGTCGGCTTCTTCCAGCTGTGCGGGCCGACCGAGGGTGGCCCCACCGGCATCTACTCCACGCCTGACGAGGTCGCCGTCCGTCCCGATGCGACGGGACGCTGGCCGATCACGAATGCCGAGTTCCGGCTGGTCGATCCGGATGGCAACGATGTCCCGACGGGGATGACCGGCGAGATCATCCTGCGCGGCGAGACCATCATGAAGGGCTACTGGAACAAGCCCGAGGCCACCGCCGAGACCATCCGAGACGGGTGGCTGCACACCGGGGACCTCGCCGTCCGCGACGCCGACGGTTTCATCACGATCGTCGACCGGCTCAAGGACATGATCATCACCGGCGGCCGCAACGTCTACTCGATCGAGGTCGAGAACGCCCTCGCGGGGCACCCCGACGTCCAGGACGTTGCCGTCGTCGGCCTGGACCACGCCACATTCGGGGAGACCATCGTCGCGATCGTGACCCCGGTTCCCGGTCGCGAGGTGACCCTCGAGGAGCTGCGGACGTACGCCGCCGAATACGTCGCGGACTACAAACTGCCGCGCGATCTGATCGTCCGTGACATCCCGCGCAACCCTTCCGGCAAGATCCTCAAACACGTTCTCCGCAGTGAGATTCGGGACGACTCCGCGCAACGCACGTAGACCGACGGACGACTCCGGCACATTCGAGTTCCCGGGAACCACGACGCCGTCCATATCCGATACGGCCTGACCGAAGCCGCGCTCCCGCGCGCTCATCTCCCACGGCTGTTCCAACCCCGGCGAGGTCTCGCGCGACCTCACGGCCCTACTCTCGGCCGTGCCCCCGCCGGATCCGACAAACACCACGACCACGCACGCCCGGCAGCGGCTATGAGTTCCCGGACGCGGAAGACCACACCCATCGACGGTGCCGCACTTGATTGGTCTCTTTCGGCCCCCCTCGAGCAGATGCGCTCGGGCCGAACAGTCAAGGTGCTGAACAAGATACGCAGACACGCGCCGGAACTCGTCACCGTCAGCTACTGAGAGATTCAGCGGGAGCGCCGCCGCGCAGCGGGATCGGTCTCGGCCTGCCAGCGCCCCAGCGCCTCGGCGGAGACCTTCGCGTATTTGACCAGGCTGCGCACCGAGGTGTGTCCGCTCAACGCCATCAGCATCGGCGTGGAAGCGCCCTTCTCTGCGGCGTGGGTCAGTCGCGAGTGCCGCAGCTGGTGCAGCGTGAACGGTCCGCGTCGCATCCCTTCGGTGTGCTCCTCGAGGAGCGTCGCGGCGCGGCGGTAGGAAAGTCGGGCGCGGCCGGTCGAGTTGTCGGTGTCGGTCTTGGCGACCGACGGCTTGGCTTTGCGGTCGGTCAGGAACAGCGGCCCGGACTTCCGTCCGGCGATCAGCCGGGGCAGCGGCCGTGCGGTGCCGGTCTGCCAATAGATCACCTCGCGGGCGCCGCCCTTGCGGGTGACCGTGGCGCATCGGTTCACGGTGTCCAGGTCCTCGATGTCGAGATTCAGGATCTCCTCCGCCCGCGCGGCGGACTCATACAGCATCGACCAGAACACCCGCTCGCGCAGGGCCGCGTCCATGCCCAGCAGCTCCGCAACCTCGGCGGCGGTCATCGCCTTGCTGTTGTCCGGCGCACTCGGCCGCGCCCGCAGGCGCGACACCGGATCGCCGGTCAGCCACTGTTGATCGCGCCAGTAGGCGCACGCCGCCGACACCGCGGTCAGCCGGAGGTTGTAGGTCTTGGGGGCCTTGTCGCCCCACACGTAGTCGAACCACCCCGACACCCGATCCGGGTTCAACAACCCGACATCGCCGTCCGCGCCGAAGTCGCGCACCATCCGATCCAACGCCGAGGCGTAGGCGCGGCGGGTGTTCACCGCCGCGATCGTGCCCAGAAAGGTCCGCGTCGCGTCCGCCAGCCGGATCCCGGCGGCCCGCGCCGGTAGCGAGCTCACCGATCCCACCCCGACCGCCCTTCAGCACTACGGCAGATAGTTTCCGGAGTCGCCCATCTCCGGAACGACCATCGCGGCAGGACGACTCACGAGTTACGGCAGATAGTACGCTACTATCTGCCGTAAATCCTTAGCGCCGGATTTCGAGAATCTGCTCCCCGACCCCCTACGCTTGCTGTGTCCGCTTCTTTTGGCGGCGCCGTTCGGCGAGTTCCTCCAGCGTCGCTTCCGTGAGTTCGTCGGCGGCTGGATCAGCAGGCCTCCCCAGTCGCCTGGCGATACGCACTGAGCGCTCGGCGGCAGACTTCGTCACTCGCGCCCACTCTTCTGGCGAGTCGATCGATCTGACTGCGCAGACTCATGCTGACCAGGTCCCGGCCTGGTCAGGTGATCTTGTCCCACCAGCTCGTCCAGCGTCTTGGGTCGTCGTCACGGCACGTGCCGGTTCTGCGGCGGGTCAGTCAGCCGTGCGGCTGCGCGGAGCCATTCCGGGACATCGCGGCCGTCGTACTCGCGGATCTCGATGGCGGCGCGGGCCGCGGCCGCGGCGACGCGAGGCCGCGGTCGACGCTGCATCGACTCCGATTCGGTTGGTCATTGCTTACTCAATCTATGCCGACTCCCACGCGTCGTACCCCAGCCACGCTGGGTCCGGAACCGGGTGTCGGATCGATCCCGCCCAGGTGTTCAAGGTACGACCCGAACCAAGTCAGA